>DATGSY010000250.1:0-2509 GCA_035302125.1 Atopostipes sp. | reverse complement strand
ATCCGTACTTTCGGCATAGCCACCACCGGCCGCTTCATAAATTCGTCCTTTTGCCGACGGATGCATTGCTAACGTGTGGCAATCGTATTGAGAACCAGGCTTCCTGTCTTCCCATGTTTGACCTTTATCTGCGCTTTTCATTACACCGCCTAGTTCAATCCCAACGAAAATTCGGTTTTTATCATGAAGATCTGGCTCAATCCATTTTGCATGATGAGTATAAGGCCTTGGTGGGAAACTCCATGTTGAGCGGGAAGGCAGGTTGAGTAAGTTCGGATGTTCTGTCCATGATTCTCCACCATCTTCTGAACGAAAGAGACCACTCGGTTCTGTTCCAGCCCAGACTACATGGTATCCATTTCGAATTTCAGTTGGACTAACTGCTACACTTGGTACTCGTATATGAGAAATGCCTTTTCCAGCCGACCGCCATGATGTACCTTTGTCATCACTAATCCATAATCCATGATCGAATGTCCCAGCGTACAATCTACCTTCGATCATCGGATCCGCTGCTATACAGAGAAATCCATACTCATTAGGTTTTTCCTCCAACTTCCACTCTATATCTTGTTTTGATAGTTCAAAAACGGACTCACCAGCAATAAAAATTAATGACTTCTCCATTTTATCGCCTCCAACTTTTTTGTGAAAGTTCCAATCAAACTAACAGGGGATGAAAACATCAATTGTATAAAGATTACCTTTTATTCTATATGAGTCGGACGCTTATTTCTAGAAACCTGTTTATAATATTGTAAAAATTGCTTCTATATATTTCAGCAGGATGCTTTACTAATCAAACATTATCCATCATAGTATGAGATACAGACAAAATCATGTTAAAATTCTATTTGAACTTGAGGTAGGAGATGAAAAAATGACGTGGGAATTTTTTATATCATATGAACATTTACAAGATCTTGGTATTGCATTAGGAATTTTTCTGCTTTTTCTCCTTTTCAGGAAACTTTTTACTAAATATGTATTTGCTCTTCTTTTAAAACTTAGTAAGAAAATACGTGGAGAATTTTTATCGAATGTTTTTCTATCTTTTGCAAAACCATTCCAATGGCTGTTCATCATTATTGGAATCTATTTAGCGGTTAAATATTATCCTTATATTGATCATACTCATGCTGGTTTTATCAAAGTTATTCGAGCTTTTATTATTTTTCTAGTGAGCTGGGGTATGTTCAATCTTGCTTCAACATCGTCATTGCTTTTTAAAACAATCAATGAAAAAACGAATATTCAAATTGATGAGATTTTGATACCCTTTTTATCACGTACAGTACAGTTTATTATTATTGCAATCAGTATTAGTGTGATTTTACAAGAGTTTAATTATGAAATTGGTGGCTTTTTAACAGGTTTAGGTCTAGGAGGATTAGCATTTTCTTTAGCTGCAAAAGATGCACTTTCGAATTTATTTGGCGGTATCGTTATCATTACTGAAAAACCGTTTACAATCGGCGACTGGATTATGACACCAAGTGCAGAGGGCACAGTCGAAGACATTTCTTTTCGCAGTACGAAGGTCAGGACATTTGCCCAAGCCCTTGTAACAATTCCAAATGCTAGATTAGCCGATGAATATATTACGAACTGGAGCAAGATGGGCAAACGGCAAATTACATTTAATTTGCGATTAACGTATGACACGCCGAAAGAAACAATCAAAAATGTTGTAGAGACGATTAAGACATATTTAGAAAATCATCCAGAAATCCATCAGGAAACTATATTTGTTAGCGTCGATCAATATGAAGAGTATGGACTTGATATTCTTTTATATTTCTTTACAAAAACAACAAACTGGGGAGAGTATCTAGATGTTCGAGAAGAGATTAACTTAAAAATTTTAGAAATAGTTGAAGCGGCAGATGCTAAAATTGCGATACCAAGCCAGAAAATATATACTCAAACGGAGGAAGAAGAAAAAACAGATCATTTTCAAAGACAATCGGAATAGGAATGCTTTAATACATTTTTTTAAATTGGCTAGGGGATGATTCAAATGATTGTCGTAACAGGTGCTGCTGGGCAGGTTGGGACGGTGCTTGTGAAAAAGTTGGTGGCACAACATAAAAAGGTAAGAGCAATTGTAACTCCGACAGATGACCTTTCATCGATAGAACATGAAGATATCGAAATTGTGACTGGTGATGTACGTGATAAATAATTTTTAGTTCAAATGTTCCGAGAGGCAGACAAAGTGTATCATTTAGCTGGGATTGTATCGATTGCATCCGGCCAAAGAGAATTGCTTGAGAGTGTCAATGTCGGAGGCACGAAAAATGTAATCGAGGCTTGTCTTGAGACCGGAGTGGATCGACTTATTTACACCAGTTCCGTTCATGCATTTGTCGAATTGCCACATGGGCAATTAATTGATGAGACAGCTCCAATTGACCCGGAACTTGTTGTCGGCGACTATGCAAAAACAAAAGCGAAAGCAACTTTGCTTGTTCAAGAAGCCGTTGAAAATGGGCTTGATGCCGTGATT
>DATGSY010000249.1:0-3567 GCA_035302125.1 Atopostipes sp. | reverse complement strand
CTCGGGTTCATAACTTTCTAAATCTTCTTTTCGTAAAAAGCCATTATATTTTCTTGAAAAAGCATCGATTTTATCCGCAATGTCCCCTTCGTAAAAATCCCTGGCATTCGTTTCCCCAATTTTTCTTAATGTTTCAGCCATATCTTGTGAAGACCACACTTCACCTATTTTAGGCGCTCTTCCTTTAGGAGCAAAGGTCTCAAATCCTGCATCAAATTCTTTTCCATCCAGATTCTTTTTCATTTTATGGTAGGCTTTGTTCCAAAATTGACCGAGAATTGGAGAAATAGGGTAACCTTCTTCTGCATATGTAATGGCTGGTTCTAGAACTTCGATTAGAGGCAAGTTCCCGAATCTTTCGGATAACGCGCCCCATGAAGCGGGAGCTCCCGGTACAGTTACTGGCACCCAGCCGTATTGTGGCATTTCTTCAAATCCAGCGGCTTTCACTTTATCAATGGAAATACTTTTCGGCGAGGGTCCGCTTCCGTTTAAACCATACAATTTATCCTTCATCCACACCAAGGCGAAAGCATCGCCACCAATACCATTCGTTGTCGGCTCGACAACCGTCAGGGTCGTTGCTGTAGCAATCGCTGCATCAACAGCATTTCCCCCTTTTTTCAAAATATCCAACCCTGCTTGTGCTGCCAGTGGTTGAGAAGTCGCCACCATGCCATTATTGGCAATCGTTGCGGTTCGTTTTGAAGGGTAAGGGTATTCCAGTAAATCAAAAGTTGAGTCAGTCATGTATAAAATTTTCCTCTCTTAATCATCTCTTAATTTATCTTTAATCATAACAAATTTTATGAAAGGAATTAAAGTAAATATGAATATCTACAAAAGTAAAATAATAATGCCTTTTACGAATACTTCTTTCAATATAACTGTGAATTTTTCAGCTTACCTGTATTATTTCAAGAGTGAAAAGATATAACAAAAATTATATTTCTTTATTAACATAATATACTTGAAATATATATTCGTTGTTTGTAGACTTGTTTATAAGAAACATACAAGAAGGCAATCTCTAAAAGATAGGAGGAGAATTTCAGCAAACCATACAATGAAAACTAACCGATCTCATTTCTATGAAGGAGTTTAGATAATTTATGGATACAGTTACAAATTTCCTTGAAGAAAAAATGCAACCGATCATGTATACATTAAACAACAATAGATATCTAAAAGCTATTCAAGCTGGATTCTTTGGTGCCATGCCAGTCATGGTTATCGGATCGATTTTTTTACTCTTTTCTAATTTTCCAGTACCTGGCTACCCAGAACTTATGGCTTCTATCTTTGGTGAGAACTGGGCGGTGTTTTTCACTACTCCATTTAGAGTAAGCATGAATATTTTATCGATTTTTATATTTCTTGGAGTAGTAAAATCCTTAGCAGATTATTACAAAGTCGATTCTTTAGGTGCTCAAGTCCTTGCATTAGTTGGTTTTTTAATACTTACGCCTACTATCGCAAATGATGAAGGTGTACTTGGTATTTCAATGACACATTTGGGTTCTGGCGGCTTATTTCTAGCTATACTGACTGCTGTTATCGCTGTCGAGATCTATCGATGGGTCATTCAGCGTGGGTGGACGATTGAAATGCCGGATTCTGTTCCAGCAGCGGTCTCTCGTTCCTTTACTTCTTTAATACCAGGAGTCTTTATTTTTATAACATTTACAGTCATTCACTTACTGTTCTCATTTACTCAATTTGAAACAGCTTATAATTTTATCTATCAAATTTTACAAGCTCCTCTAAATAATATCGGTGGTTCCCTGTGGGGAGTTTCACTCGCTATTTTTGCTGAACATTTCTTATGGGCGTTTGGAATTCATGGATCAAGTGTTGTTTCAGCAGCTGTCGGACCAGTATTTTTAAGTCTAACCGCTGAAAATGCGGAAGCATTCGCAGCAGGGGCTACGCCGCCAAATATTGTCACTCAGCAATTTTTAGCTATCTTTGTAAACATTGGCGGATCAGGTTCTACGATTGGTTTAGTCCTTCTCTGTTTATTATTTGCAAGATCTAGACAGATGAAACTGTTAGGACAACTCTCTATTGGCCCAGGAATCTTCATGATTAATGAACCTATTATCTTTGGAATTCCAATGGTCCTAAATCCTGTTATGATGATTCCATTGATTTTAGTTCCTCTAATTATGGGAGTAGTCACGTATTTTGTGATGGCAATTGGTTTAGTTCCATTAACAAATGGCGCCAATATTCCATGGACAACCCCTCCAATCATCGGTGGTTTCTTACTTTCTGGTTGGCAAGGAGCCGTCTATCAAGTCTTCCAGATTTTCTTAAGTATGGCGCTATACTATCCATTCTTTAGAATCGAAGACAATAAAGCGACTGAAGTAGAAGCACAAGAAGCCGATGATGTCGAACATCATGCACAAGAAGCAACCTAAAATTATGCGAATAAATCAAAATCCCCCATTTAGATAAATTTATCTAAATGGGGGATTTTATTTTTTATCCTGATATAAAAACTCTTTTATCAACTTCCAAGAATAGATTCTAGTCGTTCGATAATCAGTTCCAATTCTTCTTGATTGACCGACCGAACATCGAATTCGATAATGCCGTTGTTTAATTGATAATTTCTTGTATAGATAGCTGGAGACCCACCTTGAAGTTCTTCCACGACTTCGTTCGCTGTGAGCCCTGCGTCTGCATCAAAGGAGACTTGCGCTCTGTAAATATCTCGGCCAGCACTATCTTGAACCATTTCTGCTTTCGCATAAGGGAGTTGATTCACAGCTTCAATAAAAGGCGCCAACCGCTTTTTGATACTTTCACCTGCTTCAGGCCCTACTTTTAGATACAGTTCCACAGCGGCCGCTAAGCCTAAGATATTTTCTTTCCCAATCTTCATCGCTCGCCCGATGCCCTTATTTTGGAGACGAATCCATTCCACATACTTTTTCTTGCCTATCACTAAGCCCGAAGACGGTCCTTCAAAAGCTTTAGCCCCGCTATAAATGACCAAGTCTGCGCCTTGTTCAATATATGTATATACATCTTGCTCAGCGGCAGCATCCACAATTAATGGAAGATTAGCATCTCTGGCCACTTCTGCTGCTTCTTTGACACTCAACATGTCTTTTTGAACCGCATGGTGGCTCTTAATGTAGAAGATAGCGGCTGTTTCATCCGTAATTGCGTCAGCCATCGCTTCTTTGGTACACTCATTCGCATAGCCCGCTTCGACACCTCTCCACCGCCTAATTGGATCATCGTTTCAACCGGTGCACCGTAATCGACATTATGCCCTTTTGGTAGAACAATTTTTCTTGTTTTAAATCGTTCACTGTACGGATGATGTGTGTGGTAACTATCCCCTTTTCCAATAACTGCTGCAACGGATAATGCAATCCCTGCAGAAGCAGAAGAAACAATATGGGCAGCTTCCGTACCGATTAAATCTGCAACATAAGCTCCAACCTTTTCTTCTAGCTGGCTCATTTCAAAAAAGTTCTTCCCACCGAACTGTTGAGCATGAATCGCCTCATCCACATATTTTGAAACACCAAGAATCGTCATTTTACC
>DATGSY010000248.1:0-4372 GCA_035302125.1 Atopostipes sp. | reverse complement strand
AGTCAAAATGATGCTAAGTCTTTTAGCCTATAACCTAACGAATTGGCTACGTACCCTTTGCTTTCCAGAAAAACAGACAAGTATGCAAATCGAAACCATTCGTACAAGAATTATTAAAGTTGCGAGTAAATTAGTAAAATCGGGACGATCCTTCTACTTTAAATTGTCCTCTAGTTTTGTGTACCAAAAATTCTTTTGGGAAGTGCTTCAGCGAGTTCAAAGGTTTAAATTAGAATGAGCTTCGTAAATAAATCCATTTTTTAAGAAAAACCAAAACAAGGGAGTAGTATGCCCAAAATAGGCGTTTATGACAGCTTACCAGTATAACTCATCGTTTTTATCAAAATAGACAGCTACTCCTAGTTTGAAAAACAAAAGATTCATGGATTCGATATTAAATTAGATCACCGTTTGGAACTATGAATAATTTAGGTTTAATTATTTTTCTCTTGACATATCACCGCAGGTCTTAATTTATTCAAATTTTAAATCTATTATAAAGGAAATCTGATACTATATAAAGTACCAGTATCGGTAAACCCATCAGGGTCAGATTAGGGGAGTAAAGATGGACATACTCACCCGCCATAGAGAACGGAATAAGGGACCTCTGCTATCCTCAGTATACTTGGCCATAAAAACACCCCCGAAAGTTACTGATTTTCGGGGGTCGGTACCTTCTTGCAAATGAAAATATTATGGTGGTGATTTATTCCACCTTTATCTGTCCCATCATGCCGTTGTCTTCATGTTCAAGAATGTGGCAATGGAACATGTATATACCCTTATGCTTAAATTGGATTGCTATTTTTACTGTCTCATCTGGATGAACGGCAATGCTGTCCTTCCAGCCCCGTTCATTTTCCGGTGGTTCTTCTCCATCTCTGGAAAGTATTTTAAATTGGGCCCCGTGTATGTGGAATGGATGGATCATGCCGCCCATATCGTCTGGTTTATTATAAATTTCCCACACTTCGGTAACCCCTTGCTCTTGCGTGAAATCAATTCGTTCGGGATCAAACTTCTTACCATTGATCTCGACCTGATCCATCATTCCGTAGAGCTCCACTTGTTTTGAAACTGGCATGCTTAATTCTTCTTCTGATACGGCAAAATCGTTCATTTTTTCAGGAATACTGCTTTCCTCTCCGCCTTGTTCAGAAACTTCAAAGGGGAGGAGGATTGAGTCATCCTCATTCACCAACGCCAATTCCTTTTCTGTGTCCAGTTGCGAGAAATCAATTATAATTTCCGCTCGTTCAGACGGAGTTAGTGTAATCTCTTCAAGTGTCACCGGCTCATTTAAGAACCCGCCATCCGTTGCAATTTGAACAAAAGGATCTCCAGTATTTAATTTTAAAGTGTAATTCCTCGCATTCGATCCATTTAATAAACGGAGACGTACTTTCTCTTTATTAACAGTCAACTTCGGGTTCAATGTCCCGTTGACCAACGATGTATCACCGATTGTCCCGTCATCATTCATTGCAGCACTGAAGTTTAACTGCAGTTCTTCATCAAAGATTTTATCTTGAAAAATCAAAGGAATGTCATTTTCCCCATATACATTCGGCAATCCAAGACTTTTTGAATTGTCATCTTCTATATAAATCAACCCTGCGAGGCCATTGTATACCTGTTCAGCGGTTTTCCCTTCGGGATGGGGGTGGAACCATAGTGTTGAAGCCTCTTGTGTCACATCAAACTCAATCAATTCTTCTTCACCGGGTTGCAGGGATTCATGCGGTCCTCCATCTGCATCCCCGGCTACTTCCAACCCATGCCAATGAAAGGTTGTTTCCTCATCCAACTCATTAATCGTTCTAATTTTTACGGTTTTACCTTCTTCGAGGCGCAGCATCGGTCCTAAAAAAGCCCCGTTATACCCATATGTTTTCGTTTTGGCACCATCGAATATTTCGGTCTCCCCGGTTTGTGCCCGAACCGTGTATACGACTTGATTATCATCGCTTTCATCAGGCTCTAACATAGGGGGGATGTTCAATTCATTCTCCCCGGTCGAGTCGTTTAAACTTACCACCTCATCGTGGCTCATATGCTCATCCATGGTGTCATGATCCATTGTCGAATGGTCCATATCATCCGTTTCTTCAGCAGGCTGCGCATTGTTGTCACTGCAGGCGCTGATAACTAGAATTGCAATTAGCAATCATAAAATCTTAAATTTTGTTCCCATCTTAGTTTCCTCTCCCTGTTTAAATTATTTCTTTATCAGTGTAACAAGAAAATATGAAGAAAATATGCACCCTTTATGTAGAAATATGAGGTTTAGAATATACGGATTATTCGATTCCTCGTATGATTAGGCAGTATTTCAAAGAATTGCTTAAAAAGAAAATTAAACGGCACCTAACTCCGATTACCAGGGAATTAGGCGCCTAATAATAATCCTTATATTTTAATGTGAAATTAAGTGAAAATAACAGTCGAACTCACTGCACAATCAATGTAGCAACCATATCGCTATGTCCTTCACCACAAGGGATGTTGCAATAGATGGTATATTCACCAGGCTCTTCTGGTGTAAACACCGCTTCACCATCCCCCTCAATGCTTACATCCAGCTCATCGATAGAGATGCCGTGCATTCCTTCAACGTTTGTGAGGGTCAATTTCACTTCTTCTCCAGCATTTACCGTAGATTCAGACGGATTTAACTCGAAGTTAGATGCTTCAATTTCGATTTCGTTAGAATTGGTCTCCTCTGAAGAACTGGCAGTTTCTGTTTCCGTCGTAGGAGAATTATCACCATCGTTATCTGTCGAACTGCTAGTATCGTCCCCGCCACAGGCTGCCAGTACTAAAATTAGACCTAGAAATAAAGTTACTAGTATGCTTTTTTTCACTATTCTTTCCTCCCAATTGATTTATTTTTACTACTCAAAAACAATGTTAATCATTAGATGTCCAAATTTTATGCAGAAAACGTGGCAAATTTGCGAAAGTTATGTGGCAATATACTGACATGACGCTAAATGTTAACATTTCCTTGATAGATTCTTGAAATTTTTTATATAAAGTTAAATAATGAAAGACGTTCTTTAAACCTTATACAACTAATTAAAGGAGGTATAAAAATGAAAATGAAATGGATTATACAACTAATTAAAGGAGGTTTTTAATGAAAAAGAAGCTACTATCAATAGGGACCGTTATCGTTTTGGCTTTTGGCATAGGTAATGCAGTATATGCTCATAGTGGCTCAGGCAGTGGATGGAATTTTCAGGAGATGCTCCCTTTCATGAAGGAAGTGCATCCGGATATGGGTGAACAGGAAATGAAGGAAATGTATCAGAAGTGTCACGGTTCGAGTGACGACAAGTCACCGACGGGTACCAAAATCTAAGCAGTGTGTGTTAGACTAATCCCCCATTCTAGTCTAACTATATATAAAACAGAACTATCATATATTGATAGTTCTGTTTTAATTTAAATCATAGGCATATTCGGTAATGACATAAAATCATAGAATAGAGGTTAACCAATGATATTTACAGCAGCCCCTTTGGATAGGGTGTTTTTGGAGATTGGCCCAATAACAATTTATTGGTATGGCGTGATTATTGCTACAGCAGTTGCATTAGGTTTTTGGCTTGCAGTAAAAGAAACAGAGCGGCTTGGTTTAGAAAAAGATTTAATTATTGATTTTATGGTTTATGCTGTTCCAATTGCAATTGTAAGTGCTCGGATATATTACGTTATTTTTGAGTGGGAAAGCTATGCTAACGGATCTTTTTGGCGTTTGTTTGCTGTTTGGGAAGGCGGAATCGCCATACATGGAGCGATACTCGGTGGTACGCTGACAGCTATCGTATTTAGTCGGGTGAAAAATATATCTTTTTGGAAATTAGCAGATATCTTGGCGCCCAGCCTCATTTTAGGCCAGGCAATCGGTCGCTGGGGAAACTTTATGAACCAAGAAGCACATGGGGGACAGCTTCCGGATGGATCGTTAATGTACGATTTACTTCCAGAGTTTATCATCAACCAGATGACGATAAATGGTGTTGCCTATCATCCGACATTTTTATATGAATCGGTGTGGAACATTGTTATTTTCATTTTGTTGCTGTTATTAAGAAGATTTAATCCGTTGCGGGGAGAAGTGTTTTTAACTTACTTAATGGGATACTCCATCGGTAGATTCTTTATAGAGGGCTTGCGCACGGATAGTTTGTACGTAGTTGGTGATCTAAGGACTGCGCAATTAGTGTCGATTTTACTAATCATAGGATCAATTGTATTTATGGTGTACCGCCGTAAAACAATAAAGGCAAGGTATCGCGAAGCGTCGACTCCAGTTAAGAAAGTAAAAAGAAAGAATAAATCATAAAAAACCAACGTTCATAAA
>DATGSY010000247.1:0-2899 GCA_035302125.1 Atopostipes sp. | reverse complement strand
ATTACCCCTGTTTCATCCACTGCTGAGCGAATTAAACAAGAAGTTTATTTTGTAGATAAAGGGAATAAAACCAACTTATTGATTCATTTACTAAAAGATGATGAGGTTGAAACTGCACTTGTCTTTTCTAGAACTAAGCGTGGAGCAGATAAAATCGTTGGCTCTCTTGGAAAAGCAGGCTTTTCAGCACAAGCCATCCATGGAAATAAAACGCAGAGAGCTCGTCAAAAAGCTTTGAGCAACTTTAAGCAAAGAAAAACAAAAATATTAGTGGCAACCGATATTGCGGCCCGTGGAATCGACATTGCTGAACTCTCTCACGTCTTTAACTACAACTTACCTGAAGTACCAGAAACTTACGTGCATAGAATTGGACGTACAGGACGCTCTGGTAACAGTGGAGTAGCCATCTCATTTAGTGACCATGAAGAGAAATCTTTATTAAGAGGCGTTCAGAAACTCATTGATCAAAGAATCCCTGAAAATACAGATAACCCATATCCAATAACGGATAAACCAAAGAAAAATTCAAGAAGTAAGTCAAATCGTAGAAGAAAAAATAGATCAAACAATTCTACGCGTTTCAACGCTTCAGAAAAATCAAACAAGGGCCAAAAGAACAGATACAGAAGAGGCCGAAAAAATAACCATTCGAATAAAAATAAATCACAGGGTCGATCAAAAGCTAGAGCTAGATAAGTGATTAAAGAGTCCATCAAGAAGTTATTTCTTAATGGGCTCTTTTATTGTTTTCATGTAAAATTAACCGATTGCGTTTACAACTCCAATGTTCTATATGTAAATGGTCATTTTATATTTATAGCATAAAAATGATTCAAAGAAGTTCTTTGAGTAGATTGGTTCTTATGGTTTTCGATAAGATAAAAAGTGAATGAAAGGAATGAGGTGCGAATGGGATCGAAGAAATGGTGGGAAAACGCAATCGTCTATCAAATCTATCCCCGAAGTTTCAAAGACTCCAATGGGGATGGCATCGGGGATATTGATGGGATTATCCAAAAGTTAGATTATGTAAAATCGCTTGGTGTCAATACCATTTGGATCAATCCGATGACTTTATCTGCACAAGAAGATAATGGTTATGATGTGATAGATTATAAAAAGATGGATCCTTTATTTGGAACAGATGAAGACGGCGATCGCTTAATTCATGAAATTCATAAAAGAGAAATGAAAGTGATTTACGATTTCCCATTGAATCATACCTCCGATCAACACCCTTGGTTTAAAGAGGCATTCAAAGGAAAAGATAATCCATATCGAGACTATTATATTTGGGCAGATAGGGACGAGAATGAACCGTATCCGAATAACTGGACTGCTGCTTTTGGAGGGTCTGCTTGGAGTAAAGAGTTAAATGGGGATCAATATTATTTACATTTATTTAAACAATCGATGCCGGATGTTGACTGGGCCAATCCTCAATTGAGAGAAGAAATGGCTGAAATATTAATCTATTGGATTGACAAAGGCATTGATGGTTTTCGATTAGATGCGTTTATTTATTTGGATATCGATAAAGATTTTCCAAACCATCCAGATGAATTTGGTGAAGGTCAAGATATGAATGAGAATGGCGACAACATACAAAGTTACTTATCTGAAATGAACGAAGCCATTCACAATCAAGAAAAAGAAATCTTTATTGTCGGTGAAGCGACCAGTGCAGATATCGAAACCACAAACTGGTACACTGAACCGAATAGAAATATTGTGGATAAAATCATTACCATGGTCTATTTCCCGGAACAGGAAGAATTGTTGGATGATTCCGTTTCGGATTCTATGCAGCATCTTCCAATAGATTTTAAAGCATTTAAAGAAGTGCAAAAAGAATTTCAGGAAGGGCAAAAAGATACTGGCGGCCCGATTTTATTTTGGTCAAACCATGACCTCCCACGTGCCCCACATATCTATGGAGATATGGAAGAGCATCGCGACAATACAGCCAAAATGATGGCCGCGATGCTTTATTTGCAAAAAGGGATTCCCATTATTTATTATGGCGAAGAAATTGGCATGAAGAATGTAGCCTATGATGATCCAGCAAATGTTGAAGATGCAGGAACTATGGATTTTTACAAAGAAGCAAAAGAAGCGGGCTGGGATCACAAGAAAATTATGCACCATATCAATCATTCGGGGCGAGATGTCGCTCGAGGAATCATGCAGTGGGATGACAGTGAGAAAGTTGATTTTACCGAAGGGAATCCTTGGACATTATATAACCAAGAAGAGAAATACAATGTAAAGGATCAAGAGAAAGACGAAAATAGCATACTCCATTTTTACAGAAAACTTCTTGAAATTAAAAAAGAAGCGTTATTTCAAGAAGGCTCTTATGAAATGGTAGAAACAGAAGAAGTCATCTATGCGTATAAACGAAAATTAGAAAATCAAGAAGCACTTGTTTGTAGTAATTTCTCGGATAAAAATGTTTCGGTCGACTTAAATAATGAGTGGACTAAAGAACAAATCATATTGGAAAATGAAGGAAATACGATTCAAGGAAATAGTCTACACTTAGCTCCTTATGGGACCGTTGTATTTCGTAAAAAATAACCGATAAAATAAACCTGTGACGTATGGTTAGCGCCATACGTCTTTTTACGTTTTATACAGTTCTGTCTTGGTAACATCGAAAAGAGATTGCTCTCTTGTTTGTAAACCGTTAAGATAGTAAGCATATAACAAGATAGTAAGTGGAATGATCCACAGAGTTTTAAAATGGAGACGAGGGATTCAATGGGAGCAATTGTAAATGCAGTGACGATTGTTGTTTGTGGAATGATTGGCATGATTTTTAAGGCGGGAATTCCCAAACGGTATAATGAGCGAATCATGCATGGGATAGGTTTAAGTGTGCTTGCGATAGGTA
>DATGSY010000246.1:0-5317 GCA_035302125.1 Atopostipes sp. | reverse complement strand
GATTTCCATCGTATCCATAATAAAATTGGTTAGTACGGTACCAAAGCCTAAACCAGTGACAATACCGAGGAGCGTTAAAATAATATTCTCTCGATAAATATACAAGGTTACTTCATGATCATGATTTCCTAAAACTTTTATCGTAGAAAGTTCTCTTTGTCGCTCAGAGACGTTAATGTTGGTTAAGTTATACAACACAATAAAGGCTAGAGCAGCTGCAGAAACAATAAGAATTTGAGTGATTAAATCAAGACTATCTAAAGTTCCACTGAAGCTATGGGCAACATCTGAAACATAGTTGACACCAATCACTTCATCTTCATCCATCAATTCTCTACCTAATTCTTTTTCATCCAAAGTGTCTGAATCGTATTTGATGAGCTCAAGATTCGGTTCTCCGTTTGTTTCACCGGTCATTTCTTCATAATAAGCAGGAGTCATATAGATTGTGTGACCAATATAATTTTCAACGACTCCGGCAACATCAACTTCCCAATTTTCGTTATGATCACCTTGAATCTCTAGCGTATCTCCTGGCTCCACTTCAAATAATTGGGCCAATTTTTGTGTGAGATAAGCTCCGGAATCATCTAATTTATGAACAGAGTCCTCTTCATAATCCATAAGCTTCACAAAATCATTGATGCGATTTGGGTCATTTGGAACAAAGAGGGTGATTTTTTGTTCATTTAAGTTCTCTTTTTGGGCGGTTACGTTGTCTTGTGTGATAAGCAAATGGTCGTCAATTTGTTCATGCTTTTGAATGGATGCATTAAAGTTGTCTATCTCTTCTTTTTCTAGATTCGGATTCAACGCGACATAAGCTTGAAATTGGTTAATTTCGCCATATTGAATATCAGGGATGTCGCTAATGGAATCAGAAATTCCAAAACCGGTAAGGATAAGACCGGTACTTCCAGCAATACCCAAAATGGTCATCAGCATTCGTGATTTATAACGAAAGACATTTCGGAAAGTAATCTTATAGTTAAAACTAAGTCTCTTCCAAATAAAGGGGAGACGTTCTAACCAAATACGTGAACCCTTTTTAGGTGCTTTAGGTTGAAGTAGCGTAGCCGCATTACTTTTTAGTGAATGACGAACAGCAAACAAGCTCGCTCCCACAGTCGAAATAAAGGCAGCCCCTAATGCAATACTCGTATACAAAGGATATCCTTGAAGAGCGGTCTCAGGGAAGTTATACATCGAACTGTAAGCAAAAAAGATAATCTTTGGAATAAACGTATAACCCACAATAAGCCCCAATGTCGCCCCGATTGAAGTAGCCAAGACGGCATAAGTAATAAACTTCGTCAAAATTTGATGATTCGCATAGCCTAAAGATTTCATTATTCCAATATACTCTCGCTCTTCATCCACCATCCGCGTCATCGTCGTAAATGAAATAAAGATTGCAATGAGGAAGAAAAATACGGGAAACACTTTAGCTATAGTTGAGAGACGCTCTGCATTATCTTGATACTCCAAATAACCAGGATTATCTGAACGATCATAAAGAAGATATTCTGGTGCTGGCAAATCGGCTAAATCTTGTTCAGCTTCTTTTAAGTCCGCTCGTGCGTCTTCCATTTCTTCTTGTGCGTTTTTTTGTTCCTCTTCAAAAGTTTCTAGTCCTTCTTGATAATCGACTTCTCCTTCATTTAGCTCGGCTTCGGCTTCATCTAACTCCGCTTTTGCATTAGCTGTCTCTGAATCCAAGGTCTGTTTGGCTTGTTCAATTTCTTCAAAGCCCGCGCTGATTTGCTGGCGTCCGTCTTCGATTTGAACCAAACCATCCTCCACTTGTTGTAGCCCATCGATTAAAGCACTTCGACCAGCAACGAGTTCTTGTTCTTGTGCTTGTAGTTGATCGAGTTGTGCTTGAAGTTCTTCTCTTTGGGCAAGAAGTTCTTCTTCTTTTTTTAGAGGGGCGCTTATTTCTTCACGTTTTTCTTCTAAAGCGGTAATTTGTGCCTGCATTTCTTCAACGGTTTCGGGAGGCAATAAAGGATTTTCTAAAGCCGCTTCAAGTTCAGCAATGGCTTGATCAATTTCTTCAATTCCTTGTAAAATTTCTTCGCGGTTGTTTTCAATTTCAGTTAAACCGGCATTGATTTCTTCAATGCCCTGTTCTAATTGTGCTTTTCCTGCCGAAATTTCCTCTTCAGAGCCCTCCAGATTATTAAGCTCGGTTTGGAGTTCTTCTTTTTGTTGAATGAGCTCTTGTTCTTGTGCGTTTAAATTGTTGAGTTCTTCTTGAAGCTGGGCTTTGTTTTGATTGATTTCATTACGCGCGTTGGTTGTTTGACTTTCAAGGTCTGCACGTCCTGCTTCAACTTCTGCCCAACCTTCATCGAGTTTTGCTCGAGCATCGTCAAGTTCCGCTTTCGCGTCGGCTAATTCTTGTTCTCCTTCTTCAATTTCTGCCCAGCCTTCATCAATTTCTTCTTGAATTTCATTTTTAATTTCTTCCGTTCGTCTAGTTTCTAATTGCGTTAAACGTTCTTCTAATTCTGGTGTTTTTTGGTCGATAAAAGCGTTATATTCCTCTGAATAAACTTCATAGTTATCAGAACCATCTAGTGAAAGATAAGCTTCACTTTGAAGGTTTGTATTATAATCTTCTTCAGGGATTACGCCAAATCCATTTAGCGTTCCACTGCCTATCGTCGTGTTCCCCCGAGAAGGGAGTTCAATAAATAGGGGACTGTGAACAAAACCGACGACTTCAAAGGATTGTTGGTGAAGATTTTTTTGGGGATCACCGACATCTTCTCCGTTTTCTAGGCTGATGGAATCGCCGATATTTACCCCGGAGAGAAAACCTTCGTTTGCATCTAACGCAATTTCACCAGAAGTTTTTGGTAGACGCCCGTCAACGATATGATAATTATTGATTTTTTGATCGTCGTCTAGATCATAGCTGTATAAACGAATTGTTTCAGAATAATCTTCGACGACAAAATCATTGGCTGCGTTACTTTGGATGTGATAGCCAGAAAGTTTATTTAAATCATTTAAATCTTCGTCAGTGAGTCCATAGGTAGACTGCACGCGAAAATCCATTAAATGATGGGTTGAAAAATATTCATCGGCAGTTTTCATCATATTGGGACTGGTGGCACTCAAACCGACGTAAAAACCAACTCCTAAAAAGATGATAATTAAAATGGCAAGAAAGCGCATAACAGAATGGGAAAGTTCTCGAAAGGTATCTTTCCAAATGGCTTTATATTTCATAGTTGACCTCCTTTTTTTAAATTTGTCTTACCATTCAATATCAGCAATTGGTGTGGGTTGTTGGTTGTATTTATTCGTTAACACTTTTGCGTCACTAATATCAATCACACGATCTGCCATAGGGGTTAATGCACGGTTATGGGTGATGACCAAAACAGTTGCATGATAGAGTTCTTTGGATTGGTACAAAAGGGACAAGACTTGTTTCCCTGTCTGATAGTCGAGCGCTCCAGTTGGTTCGTCACATAAAAGCAGCTTCGGTTTTTTAACCAGTGCGCGGGCGATAGCGACTCGTTGTTGTTCGCCTCCTGAAAGTTGTGCCGGGAAGTTATTCATCCGATGGCCTAAGCCCACTGCTTCAACAACTTCTTCAGGATTTAAAGCATCATCAATCAATTCTGCTGCCATTTCTACATTTTCTAAAGTCGTTAAATTTGGGATTAGGTTATAATTTTGGAAAATAAATCCGATATCTTTCCGTCGATAATTGGTCAGTTCTTTTTCATTGAACTGAGCAATATCCGTACCATCAATAAAGATTTGGCCTTCATCTGGGGTGTCCATGCCCCCTAAAATATTTAATAAAGTGGATTTTCCTGCGCCACTGGGTCCCACAATGATTGTAAATTCATTTTCGGCAATTGAAAAAGACACTTGATCATTTGCGGCAATTTGTGTAGCGCCGTCCCCGTAAAATTTCGATTCATTTATTACTTCAATATAAGACATTTTCTCACCTCTTGAAATACGAGTTATTCTTGCTTTTCTACTTAGATGTTTTTATCCAGCTCCAAAAAATTAAGAAATCTTGCAATTTCTTATATAAATTATTATAATCAACATAGTGTATGATAACAACCATTAGTGTTGGAAAATTATTATTTGGAAGATATAGAATATTTAATTGAAGGAATAAAAAACAAAATCGAGGGGAAAAAATGAAAGAGAAAAAGATGGATCGCCGAGTGAAATATACACTCAATGCACTAAAAGAAGCCATGATTGAATTATTGCAAGAAGAACATATTAGTAAAATTTCAGTCGTTTCTTTATGTAATTTAGCGGATGTAAATCGAAGTACTTTTTATGCGCATTTTCAAAATCAACATGATTTATTGCAATACATTACCGAGGAAGCACTAAGTGATATTGAGTGTCATTTATTAGAGCTCAATCGGAGCGAGGATGCGGATCGGTCCGTTCAAGCGTTGAATCAAATTTTAGAATATGTGAAAGAGCACGCGGATGTCTTTAAAGCTTTATTAAGTGATAATTGTGATCCCGATATCCAACATAAGGTAATGAGTATGACTGAAATCGTCTCTCCTAAAGATTATCAAGGTCTAGATGAGCGGACAAAAAACTATGTCTTTTTATTTCAGCTTACGGGTTGTATTAATATCTTGCATAAATGGCTAGATGATGGAACTATAGAAACGACTGAGGAAATGAGTGCCTTAATATTAAAATTGACGGGGAAGATAGAATAGAGGAGTAGAGAAAAGATCATCGTGTTTCTTTATTCCTCTAGAATATTTTTGAAAAAAGCAACAAATTGTTGTCGATCCGCTTCAGTGAAAGGCTTTGGTCCTTTCGTACGCTCCCCACTTTTTCTTTTAAGTGCACCTAGATGACGATTTTGAAGGAGTCGCTCAATATTTTCATCGGTGTATTCATACCCCTTATGGTGGACAACGCGACATCCCTTAGGAAGAAGAAGCGAAGCTAACCCATAATCTTGAGTGACAATAATATCTTCTTTATTTGCTAGTTGAACAATTTTAAAATCCGCACGATCTGCTCCTTTTTCGACATAGACAGTTTTCACATAAGAAGGATAAGACGCCAAGGAATAGTGCGCAATACTTGAAACGAGAATGACTGATAACTTATATTCACCTGCAAGCTTAATTACTTCATCTTTAACAGGTGCTGCATCTGCATCCACAATAATTTTCATCACAATCAACCTTTCTATATATAATTTATAAACATAAAATACCCTCCTTAGTATAGAATAAATTCTAAGAATAGGAGCTTTTTTGATTCTTTATTTGTAAAATTTTTACAATATCTG
>DATGSY010000245.1:0-2915 GCA_035302125.1 Atopostipes sp. | reverse complement strand
ACATGCTCCCATAGTTGGAGTGACAGCTGCCTTGGAAGAAGAAAAAGCAAACGGTGCTCCCATTGATGACATGGCCATTCAAGGGGTAAAAATTGGAATGATGGGACCTTTAGCGGGTGTCGGAGACCCTATTTTCTGGGGGACTTTACGCCCAGTCATTGGAGCATTTGCAGCTTCATTAGCGTTAACGGGTAGTTCTTTAGGTCCTATTTTATTCTTTCTTTTATGGAATGCGATTCGTATTGCCTTTATGTGGTATACCCAAGAATTGGGCTACCGTGCCGGATCAGACATTACACAAGAATTAGGTGGCGGTATTTTACGGAAGTTGACTACAGGGGCTTCCATTCTTGGTATGTTTGTTATGGGGGTACTTGTTCCAAGATGGACGTCCATGAACTTCCCACTGGTCGTTTCCGAGCTTCAAAATGACACAGATTCCATTGTTGATTTTGAAGGTTTGGCAGAGATGGCGAACAACAATATGCTGACAGTAGATAAATTGCGAGAAGTTACTTCACATCTTGCGGCTGGTGGAAATATTAGTGAAACGACCACTCAAACGCTGGGGGATGTTTTCAATTCCCTCCTACCTGGTTTAATGCCATTGATTCTAACTCTAGCAGCGATGTATCTAATGAAAGAAAAAAATGTCAGTCCAATTACCTTAATTTTTGCGATTTTTGCTTTAGGTATTGTCATGTACGCACTAGGAATCATGGGATAAACTATGGAAGATCGTCCTATGTTGAATCAGGAAGTTGACTTCCTGACACGTGCCAATTCAAAACTAAATCCTGTGGCACCAAAATCAGGCATTTTACTGATTGGAAGCGAGGGTATAGAATTTCGTGCGGAAAAGAGTCCTGGATTTATTCAAATTCCATGGGACACCGTCGTACAGGTCCGTGTACAAATCCTCTTTTTTGGGAAATATATTCGTGGTTTTTATATAGAAACAAATGAAAACCAACTTTTAGAATTTATCGTAAGTGATGCAAAAGAAACGTTGCGTCACATGCGAAAGCATCTCAAACGAGAACAGTTTGTACGCAATCCAAGCAATTTGGCTCAAGTGTTTAAAAGAAAATAAATCAAAAGCTAGAACAGAGTATTTATTTTCTGTTCTAGCTTTTTTCGTTATGTGTGGTCTATCTTTTTATAATCAGGAGTAGCTGTTAAGCCGACAATCTCAGGTCCTGCGTGAACGCCTATGACTCCAGTTAATCGATGGATACGCCCTTCTTGATCTGGGTATCGTTTCAATAATCGCTCTTTGAATTCTTCAGCTGTTTCTTCAATATCGCCATGTGCGACTTCTGTAATGAACGGATAATCAAGTGCATCTATTTCTTTAGCAACAATTTTCTCTAATCTTCGGAAAGCGCGCTTGGATGTTCTTGAAACTCTTACAATATCGATGCCTTCATCGGATACTTTCAAAATCGGTTTAATTTGTACCATTTCTGTCAATTTTCCTGCTAATTTAGGTACACGTCCGCCTTGAATAACATTATCTAAGTTTTCAATCACTATGTATGCGAAAGTCTTTGTTCGAGCATCGTCCAATCTATTAATTATTGTTTCTAAAGAGGCACCTTGATCTACTAATCGCTTGGCTTCAAGGACTAGATATCTGGATAAAATGGATACTAGTTTAGTATCATAAACCTTAATTTTCTCCGAATCAACGTGTTCAGCAGCCATCCTCGCCGTATTGACAGTTCCAGATAATTCTCCAGAAAGGTGAATACTTATAATTTGATCATAATCATCAACAATTTCTTCGTATACTTTAACAAATTCGCCCATCGCAGGTTGAGAAGTAGTAGGTAATTCATCCGCTTCGCTCATTTTTTGGTAAAATTCTTCAGTTGTAATCTCAAAAGCATCTACATAAGTGCGATCTTCAAAAATGACATCTAAAGGGATGAGGTGAATGCCTAACTCTTCAGCTTCTTCTGGTGTGAAATTACAGGAGGTATCTGTTACTATTCCAATCGTCATAATCATTCCTTCTTCCTATTCAATCTACATTTTCTATGATAAAGGAATTGTTGCGTCATTTCATGCAATTCACGGATGGAAAAGATTTTTTTGAAAATATATCGCATAAAATTCACAATTACCTTCTATTAGATCTCTGTTTTTAAAAAGAAGGGATAGTTTATTTTATTAAGTTTGAAGTTAATTCAATTTCACCAGCGAGTACTTGATTATAATATTGCTTCTTCTTATCTATATATTCAAGCGATTCTTTTACACGAGCGATTTCTGCTTCTAATTCTTTTCTTGTCACTTCTAACATTTCTTTTCGTTCCTCGATAGAAGATTTCCCTTCAAAACACAATTCCATATATTTCTTCATATCTTTGATACTCATTCCGCAAGCTCTCAACTTAAACAAACCATTTATCCAACCGACATCATTATCATCGAAAATACGATAGTTATTCTCATCTCGTTCATGATTCGGTACAAGTCCTTCATTGCAATAATATTTTAATGTCTCATATGTGATGCCTACTTGTTCGCATACTTCTTTCATTTGGTATCTTTCCGTTTGTAACATAAGAAAACCTCTTTTCTCCTTGACCGGTAGTGACCCTCGACCTATATACTATAGAGTATAGTGAATCGTTTTCAATAATACAAGGAGGAATTAAATGAAGTCGGTATATTTAGTAAGACACGGACAGACACTTTTTAACAAACAGAAAAAAATTCAAGGATTTAGTGATTCTCCCTTAACAGAGGTTGGTATTAAACAAGCAGAGATTGCCGGAAAGCATGTAGACAGTATAGGCTTAGTATTTGATGATGCTTATAGTTCTACGTCAGAACGTGCTTGTGACACATTGGAGTTAATCACCACTACTCCCTATAAAAGAATTAAAGGTTTAAGAGAATGGAAC
>DATGSY010000244.1:0-3042 GCA_035302125.1 Atopostipes sp. | reverse complement strand
GGTTGGGCTGTTCGCCCATTAAAGTGGCACGCGAGCTGGGTTCAGAACGTCGTGAGACAGTTCGGTCTCTATCTACAGTGGGCGTTAGAAATTTGAGTGGAGCTGATCCTAGTACGAGAGGACCGGATTGGACCGACCGCTAGTTTACCAGTTGTTCCGCCAGGGGCATCGCTGGGTAGCTACGTCGGGAAGGGATAAGCGCTGAAAGCATATAAGCGCGAAGCCCACCACAAGATGAGATTTCTTTAAAGGGTCGTGGGAGACTACCACGTTGATAGGCCGCAGGTGTAAGTGCAGCAATGTATGCAGCCGAGCGGTACTAATAACCCGTAGGCTTGGGTGCCTGAGCTTTTTTGATGAGTCTATTACCAAGAAAGATGATTTGTTTTAGCAACTGCTTTCCTATTTTTTGTTTTTCAATATTGTCAACGATATTGTTTTCTGCACGTATAGCAGAAAGACCTGGCAACCGATTTTTAAAATTGATTGTTGCCAAGAAAAACCTGGGTGGTTATAGCGACGGGGTTCACCTCTTCCCTTTCCGAACAGAGAAGTTAAGCCCGTTAGCGCCGATGGTACTGCATATCGCGGAAGAGTAGGTCGCCGCCTCCTTATAAAAGCCTTCATCATTGCGATGAAGGCTTTTTTTATAGGGTTAAATTCAACTTCACTACAAGATATACCTTCCTCTCCTTGTTCTTATACAACTATACTTCATACAATTTTAAATTATTTTCTACTGATTATTTCTTGAAATTACATAGGAGCTAAAGAAACTTATTTAAACCTGTTATACACGTATCCCATAAGTTTAATGTGCAACTGATTGATACACTCTTCTTAATTCTATCTTGTATTTTATGTTATTTAAGTCATGATTTTAATTCATCCGTATTACGTTGATTTTTTGATTAACTTTAACTTTTGTCAATATTACTCATGACTTATATAAAATATTCTTGTACAAATCTCTTTACACTTTTGCAGCGTGTCGCTTACCTAAAGACAGTGTGCACGCTTAATAATGATTGACTGCTTAAACTATGCGCTATAATATTCCCCCGTTACTCAAAGGTCTTAGTCCTGAAGAAGTGCTTGCTTCTCAAAAAGAATACGGCTATAATTCGATGAAAGTAACTCAAAGAAACTCTTGGGTTAACTTGTTATTAAACGTATTAAAAGAACCTATGTTGTTGTTGCTAATTGCCGTGGCAGCCATTTATCTGATAGTCGGTGATTATGGAGAAGCGATATTCATGTTGGGAGCCATTATCATTGTTTCAGGAATTTCCTTTTATCAGGACACGCGAAGTAAAAAAGCTTTGGAAGCTTTGGAAAAACTCAACGAGCCTCTAAGTACCGTTATCCGAAATTCAAAAGTCGTACAGATTCCGTCTCATGAAATAGCTGTAGGCGATTTATGCATTATCGAAGAAGGAAAAATGATTAACGCCGATGGTCAAATTGTACACAGCAATGATTTTTCTGTCAATGAAGCATCACTTACTGGCGAAACGTACTCAGTTTTTAAAAGTTCGGAAACAGACGACAGAAATGTATATAGCGGAACCTTAGTAGTATCGGGATTAGCGGTATTTAAAGTAGAAAAAATCGGTTCTGAAACAAAGTTGGGTAAAATCGGGGAATCCATTCAAACGATTAAGGAAGAACGTTCCCCGCTCCAAATTCAAATTACAAAATTTGTCAAATGGATGGCAGTGATTGGTGTGATTGTGTTTTTAATGGTCTGGGGATACAACTTTTGGCAAAGTGGCAATTTGGTAGAAAGTTTGTTAATCGGTCTAACCTTAGCGATGTCTATTTTGCCCGAAGAAATTCCCGTGGCATTTACTACTTTTATGGCGTTGGGAGCTTGGAAGCTGATGCGAGAAGGAATTATTGTCAAACGAAGTAGTGTGGTAGAAACATTGGGCAGTACCACGGTAATTTGTACCGACAAAACCGGAACTATTACCGAAAATTCGATGCAGTTAAAAGCGCTTTATAATTATCGAACCGACAAATTATATGAAGATGAAGAATTGAATGACAATTCACTTTCAGAATTGATAACCTATTCCATGTGGAGCAGTGAACCCGTGCCTTTTGACCCTATGGAAAAAACTTTGCACAAAGTGTATGAGCGAACGCAAAAAATAGATCAAAGGAAAGACTTTCACATGATTCACGAATATCCTTTGGACGGCAAACCACCGATGATGACACACATATTGGAAAATGCGAACAAAGAACGAATTATCGCTGCTAAAGGAGCACCTGAAGCTATATTGGCAGTTTCTGATTTGTCTGAAAGTGAAAAAAGTAAATTGCGACTTCAAATTATGCATTTAGGAAAACAAGGCTACCGACTTTTGGGAGTTGCCAAAGCGCATTTTGAAGGCGACGATTTTCCAAAAAAACAACAAGAATTCAATTTTGGTTTTCTCGGGTTTACCATTTTTTACGATCCGCCAAAACAAGGCATTCAAGATGTTTTTCAAAATATTTACGATGCGGGAATTAAATTGAAGGTCATCACCGGTGATAATGCCGATACGACCCATGCTATTGCCCGACAAGCCGGAATTTTGAACAATTCTCCTGCGGTAAACGGAGCGGAAATTGTTGATCACAGCGAAGAAGAACTCATCGAACTTTCCAGAAAAACGACCTTGTTTACGCGCATGTTTCCCGAAGCCAAATTAAAAATGGTCAATGCTTTCAAAAAAGACGGTGAAGTAGTCGCCATGCTGGGCGACGGAGTGAACGATGCACCGGCGCTCAAAGCTGCACATATCGGAGTGGCTATGGGACATAAAGGAACTGAAATTGCCAAAGCTGCAGCTTCGTTGGTAATTATTGATGACGATTTGAAAAAATTAGTTATCGGTATCGCAGCCGGAAGAAGAATTTATACCAATATAAAAAAAGCAGTACAATATATCATTTCCATCCATATTCCGATTATCCTGACCGTTACATTGCCTTTGTTTTTGGGATGGGTTTATCCGCATATTTTTACGCCGGTTCATGTCATTTTCT
>DATGSY010000243.1:0-6766 GCA_035302125.1 Atopostipes sp. | reverse complement strand
CGTGAAAAATATTTATTAACAAAGTACGGGATATTTATTTGCTAATAAAGAAACGAAAACATTAATCCCACGCTATTTTCAGAAGTTTATGTTTATCATTTTACATCGTTTTTTACATGTGTTAGTCTATTAATCGTGCTTCTAGAAAGTAGAGATTGACAACAAAAAAAAACGACACGAGGAGAGGTAAATTAGTGAGTAAATTAAGAGTCGAAAATCTAACGAAAATTTTCGGTGAAAATACGAATGAAGCTTTAGATTTAATTGACCAAGGAAATACGAAAGAGGAAATTTTAGATTTAACCGGCGCAACGATTGGTGTAAATCAAGCGTCTTTTGAAGTCAATGAAGGTGAAATCTTTGTCATTATGGGACTTTCAGGAAGTGGAAAATCGACCCTAGTTCGAATGCTAAACCGACTGATTGAACCGACCAAAGGAAATATTTATGTAGATGAAGAGAATATTTCAAACATGGACGAAGAAGCTTTGCGTGAGGTTCGTCGTGAAAAAATCAGTATGGTTTTTCAAAACTTCGGATTGTTTCCTCATCGAACGATTCTAGAAAACACAGAATATGGATTAGAAGTTCAAGGCATCGACAAAGATGTTCGACAAAAACAAGCTGAGAAAGCTTTAGATAATGCTGGTCTTTTACCTTTCAAAGATCAATACCCTGATCAATTGTCTGGTGGTATGCAGCAGCGCGTCGGCCTAGCCAGAGCTTTAGCCAATGATCCAGACATTTTATTAATGGATGAGGCCTTTTCGGCTTTAGACCCTTTAATTCGAAGAGATATGCAAGATGAATTGATTGAAATGCAAAAAGATATGAACAAAACTATTATTTTCATTACACATGATTTGAATGAATCGTTACGACTCGGTGATCGTATTGCCATTATGAAAGACGGAGAAGTCGTTCAAGTTGGAACGGGAGAAGAAATTCTAATTAATCCAGCCAATGATTACGTAAAACGCTTTGTTGAAGATATCGATCGTACAAAAGTGTATACGGCTCAGCATATTATGGAAGAACCTGCTGCGGTCACAACAGCAGCCGAGAAACCACAAGCTGCTTTACGTACGATGGAAGATGAAAACATGAGTAATATCTTAGTGGTTGATAAAAATGATCGATTAATTGGGTACATCCGCAGAAAAGATGTGGAAGAATTACTTGCGACTGGAAATGAAGATCTTCTAAGTATTCTTCAAACAGATGTCCCTAAAGTCGAAGGTGATGTTTTAATTGATGATCTATTTGAGCTTGTCGAAGGGTCCGAAACACCGATTGTCATAACAAGTGACTCCGATGAAATCGAAGGAATCATTGTGCGTAGCAACGTTATTGGTGCCATGACCACAGACAATGATTATGAAGTGATTGACTCTTCTAATAATGAAGAGTCGACTGAACAGGAGGATAATATAGATAATGGATAGTTTATTAGACTTATTACCTCAGTTGCCGATTTCCCAGTGGATGACGAATTTAATCGACTGGCTTACAATAAATTTTGATGTTTTATTCGATTCATTAAATGAGTTTGGAACGACAATAATGGATTGGATGACGGCTGTTTTGCTATTAATTCCTCCATTAATATTTATTATTATTGTAGTAGCTATCGCTTATTTTATAAGTGGTCGAAAATATGGGCTGGCTACTTTCTCAGGTATTGGATTAATTTATATTCATAACCAAAACCTTTGGGGAGACATGATGAACACTTTCACGTTAATTCTAGTCGCGAGTTTAGTGTCTATTTTAATCGGGGTACCACTCGGTATATTGATGTCTAAAAGTACAATCGCCCAAAAAATTATTCAGCCCATTTTAGACTTTATGCAGACAATGCCGGCCTTTGTTTACCTGCTGCCAGCTGTTTCCTTCTTTGGGATTGGTATGGTGCCAGGCGTTTTTGCATCGGTCATCTTTGCTTTGCCTCCTATTGTTCGATTTACGAACTTAGGGATTCGACAAGTGCCTGAAGAATTAGTTGAGGCAGCGGATGCTTTTGGTAGTACAAGTTGGCAAAAATTAACGAAAGTTGAATTACCAAATGCCCGTCCAACCATTATGGCCGGCGCAAATCAGACCGTATTACTTGCCCTCTCTATGGTAGTTACTGCTTCAATGATTGGTGCACCAGGACTAGGAACAAATGTATTGACCGCTCTGCAACGTGGACAAGTCGGTGCTGGTTTTGTCTCAGGATTTGCATTAGTGGTTATGGCGATTATTATTGATCGTATTTTACAGAACACAAATAAAAGCCGTAAGGAATTGGAGTAGAAAGGATAGCTAGAATGAAAAAGAAATCATTTAGTCTAGTGATCGGTGTTATACTAGCCATCTTGTTTATTGGGGAAGCCATCTATAGTTTTCGAAATACCGAGTTTTCGGATCGAGCGACTGGTGAGACCATTCAACTGGTTCATATTCCTTATGATACGGACATGGCTGCCGCCAATGTTATCGGTATTGTACTTGAAGATGTCGGATACAATGTTCGATTGATTTCAGTCGATAATGCGATAATGTACGAATCGCTAGCTTCAGGAGAATCAGACGCGACCCCATCCGCTTGGCTGCCTGTTTCACAAGGAACAACGTACGAAGCCTATAAAGATGATGTTGTGAACCTTGGACCTCATTTAGAAGGGGCTGAAACAGGGATGGCTGTTCCAACCTATATGGATGTCGATTCCATTGATGAATTGGATGATCACGCCAATAAAACCATCGTCGGTATTGAGCCTGGAGCTGGAATGACGGTAGTAACAGAAGAAGCGATGGAAGTATATGATAACTTACATGATTGGACATTAGAAACACCTTCTACGGGAGCGATGTTGGCTTCCGCTGAGAGTGCTGTCCGTAATCAAGAAGAAATTGTTGTTTCCGCTTGGAGACCTCACTGGATGTTTCAGGAGTATGGTTTGAAACTTTTAGATGATCCTGAAAATGTCTTCGGTGAGGCCGAGGGTGTTTATACCCTGACTCGAGAAGGTTTTGCAGAAGATTTCCCAGAAGCAAATCAAATTCTAGATAATTTTTACTGGGAAGAGGAAGACATGAATAGTGTCACTTACGCCATGGAACAAGGGATGGATACCCGGACAGCGGCTCAAAATTGGATTGATGCAAACCCGGAAAAAGTACAATCTTGGGTCGAGGGAGTCGTAGATACAGAAACAGTAGAATAACGAATAAACCCAAGCAGAACCAGCTAGAAAAGCCGGTTCTGCTTGGTTTTTTGTTTCTTATATTTGCTTGTTTTTGTCTTCTTTAATATACTCGATGACTTCTGGCAAGACTTCATTCTTATAGACCATTAATGTCTGTTTAACTTCTTCTATTGGCATGCCACCAAAGTCTGCTTCTACCGCAAAGCGTTGTTGTTTATATAAGTCATATTGAAGCTTCATCTTTTCGATTACTAATTCCGGACTTCCAATTAACGTAACGCTTTTTGGACTTTTTCCTTGTGCAAATGCTCTTTTTGGAAAGTCTTGACCATTTGTTAATTGAAAACCAGCGTTGAAATAGGGGTACCCTCTTTTAAACGCCTCTTCCGTTGATTCCGCTAAAAGTAATATACCACCAGTACCTACAGGGAGTTCTTCATCTGTAAACCCTGCTTCATACCCTGCTTCTTTGTATTTTTGAATACGATTCTGATACGTTTGAGCAGCACCAGCTAAATGCGCTTGAAATAAAGGTACGCCCAATTGCCCTGCTTTAATGGCAGAAGATGGTGAATTCCCTACGCCTCGCCAAATGGGTATACCCTTCTTCTCATTCTCAGGTCGTGGAAGAATTTGCGCGTCTTTTAATTCTGATCGAAAATTCCCCGTCCAATTCACGATTTCATTTTGGTTGATTTCTAATAGTAATTCGAATTTCTCTTCAAATAATTCATCATAATCTCGATGGTCATAACCGAAAAGCTCGAAAGAACCGATGCGGGAAGCACGCCCGGCTACAATTTCCATCCGACCGCCCGACATTAAATCAATCGTTGCAGCATCTTCAAAAACGCGTACTGGATCAAGTACACTAATCGTCGTTACTCCTGTAGAGAGTTTGATCTTTTTGGTTTCTCTAGCAATCGCAGCCAGGATAATCAAATGGGCTTGTGAAACAAAATATTCTTGATGAGATTCTCCTAATTGAAAAAAATCAAAGCCTAATTCTTCCGAGAACTTTGCAAGTTCGATAATTTCTTCGATTCTTTGACTAGCTGGAATGATCTGTCCGGTGTCCGGATTGGGAAGATGATCGCCTAAAGTATATATACCGAACTCGATGCCATTTTCTGTATTAAATGTTGGTAATAGGGGGTTTGTATTCATTAACTATGATGGCCTCCTCATGAAGTGAAACTCATTCTTTTATCGTTTATTCATTATACCGTAAATCTGCAGAAACCAACGAATTCATAAAAAAGACGAGATCTTTAAGCGTCCTCGTCTTTAGTTCATCTTCTATTTAATAATCAGCCTTTGGAATGGTAGCCATCCCTATCGTCCCCACCCCTGTATGCGTTCCGATAACAGGACCCAACGTACCTACTTCATAATCTAAATCGGGTAATTTATTATTAACTGCTTTAATGGTCTTTTGTAGTCTTTCTTCGTCCACTGCATGCGCAAATTTCAATTGAATACCATTGGAAAACTTCTGGGCATCCGCTAGAGCAATTTCGGATAATTTACGATTGACTTTTTTATCTGTTCGAATTTTATCTAATAGTTGAATGTCGCCTTCTTCGTCTACATAAAGAAGCGGTCGAACCTTCAATAAGGTACCTAGTTTGGCTGCTGTCATTTTAACACGTCCGCCTTTGACGAGGTTTTCCAAATCCGAAACGGTTAAATAAATTGTTCCATTTTTAGCAGCCCATTCTATTTTCTCGCACATTTCTTCAAATGGTAATCCTTTTTCTATCATATCTAACGCTTGCTCTACCAGCGCCCCTATGACTAAAGAAACCCCTTTGGAATCAATGACACAGACATCAAGCTCATCTCTATATTGATTGGTAACCATTTTTGCTGTTTGGAGGGTACCACTAAAGGTTTCTGATAAATGGATACACAACAGTTGGTCGTAACCTTTTTCAATAATTTCTTCAACTAATTTCATATATTCACCTGGAGCGGGTTGAGAAGTTTTTGGTAAATTCTCAGATGTCTGTAGCTTCTCATAAAATTCTTTTTGAATATCCGGATTTGAACTGTCACTAAATTGTGTGCCATCTTTAAATGTTGCTGTCAAAACTAACTCGTAAACATCCGGGTGGTTACGAATAGACTCATTCGCATAAGCTGTACTATCTATAATAATTGCGGTTTTCATTCATACTCTCCATTCCATTGCTAGGCAATAGTCCTTGCTGTCACTTTATCGATTTTAAATAGAGTTTATGAATAAACGATTATTAACCCTTGAAGTTTCTTCCAATTTTTCTGTTTTACAGAGCTAAATATTTTACTTTCCTCTATTGGCGAACCGATCGAACGACTCTACAAGGCGTACCTACCGCAACTGAATGAGTGGGAATGTCTTTTGTTACTGTGCTCCCTGCTCCAATAATCGACCCTTCGCCAATGGTAACCCCAGGCATTACGAAAACATTTGCACCAAGCCAAACATTTTTTCCTATGGTAATAGGCAAAGCCCTCTCCAAACCTGCATTTCTTTTTTCAATGTTTTCAGGGTGTGTGGCGGTATAAAAGCCACATTTTGGTCCGATGAATGTATTGGATCCGATAGTGATTGGCGCTCCATCCATAAAATAAGCATCCGCATTGACAAATACATTGTCCTCTAACTTAATGTGTTTGCCGTAATCTACCCATATCGGCGGGACTAATTCAACGTTTGTAGGTAATTCTCCTAATATTTGTTTTAAAAGTTCGTTTCTTTTGTTTAAATCTGAAGGTCGAGTGTGATTATATTCATAGCATAAATCTTGAACCGCTCTTCTCATTTCAAATAAACGGCTATCATTATTCGCATCATACCATTCTTGGTTGAGCATTTTCACATATTCATTCATTTCTGTCTTCACTCCTAAAAGTATTTACCGCTCTACATACTACCATATTTATTTTTAATTAAAAAAAGAGTATATCAAGGATGAGTCCATATATATAGGTATTTATGCTTTTTCAAATACCAGATATGGTGTTTTTTATATTGAATTTCTACCCTACTTTAAGTATGATTAACAGGCTGTATATTTTAAACATATATAAGTGAGAGGATAGGAGTGTATGAGTGTGATTGTCATTGGTGGAATGATTGGTGCGGGTAAAACCTCGGTCGCAAAGTTACTAGGAGAAGAATTAGGTACTGAAGTATTTTTTGAACAAGTTGACGATAATCCTTTATTAGAATTATTCTATACTGCGGACGAACAAGAAGAACAAGAAAAACGTTACCCTTTCTTACTTCAATTAACTTTTTTAAGTAGTCGTTTCCGCTCAATTAAAAAAGCTTTGTACGATAAAAATAATGTGCTTGACCGCTCAATTTATGAAGATTGGTACTTTTGTAAAGTCAATCATGATATTGGACGTATTTCGGAACTGGAATTCAAAATTTATGAAGAACTCTTAGATAACATGATGGAAGAATTGGCTGAACTACCTAAGAAAGCCCCTGATTTAATGGTCTATTTACATGGTTCTTTTGAAGAAATACTTCGACGAATTGGAACGCGCGGAAGAGATTTTGAACAAGATGATTCTTT
>DATGSY010000242.1:0-4175 GCA_035302125.1 Atopostipes sp. | reverse complement strand
CACTGATATCAAAAAAAGCTTCTTTATGGTTTGTTGTTTGTAGACGGCTTCCCACATTGACAAGCGTCATTCCAACATAGGCAAATAATGCTGTTGCCACTATGGCTCCAATCGTTCCCATATAACCAAAACTCGTAAAGTACTGTAAAATTTCTTGACCTGAAGCAAACCCTGCTCCAACAATGATTCCAATAAAAGCGCTTCCAAGCTTTAAAACTTTTAACATGTTGTCCTCCTGATGTCTTTAACTAGATTAAGTATGTCATATTGGTTAAAAAGTTTAATACAATTACGATAAACTATCTGAAAAATTTCGTCAATATAATCACCTGTACATAAAAAAGCTATCAATTTTAGACAATTGATAGCCGTAAAACTTTATATCTCTTTTTAGGTTTTCAACTATTCAACAGTAGCAGCTTTTTTAAAACGATCATATCGCAATGGTTCAACAGGGATAGTTGTTTCTTTATCCAAAATTAATTCTTCGATCAGTTTTCCAGTGATGGTTGCCAAACTTATGCCATCTCCCTCGTGCCCAGCCGCAATATAAAAGCCTGGGACTTCTTTAACTTCAGAAACGATGGGTAAATGATCTTCTGTCCATGGACGCATTCCTGTATAGGAACGGATTATGTTGAAGTCATCCATTTTAGGAAAGAATCTCAATGCTCGTCTCGCAATCGTCTTCACAACATTTATATTGATACTTCCATCATAACCGACAAACTCACGGCTGCTTCCGAGTAAGAAATTCTGACTCTCAGTAGGTTCAAGAACAAGAGCGACACCATGTTTCTGTGTCAATGGATCAGCAATTCTTTCACGTTCAAATTTATTCATCAAATAACCAAATTCCATCACATTTCTTAGCATGACGGGTTCTGAACGAGACCCAACAATAATATGACCTTTTCTCGGGACAATCGGAATATCCACATCAAGCATATCACCGATAAATGGTGCCCAAATACCAGCCGCGTTCACAACTTTCTTTGCCGTCACTTTTCCTGCAGTCGTTTCGATGATAAAATTTTTCTTTTTTGTAATATTCGTGACTTCAGCATGGGTTTTTAGTTTTAAGCCAAATTTCTTCGCACGATGAATGAGAGAGTAACAGAAAAGATATGGATTGATTAAAGAATCAGTTTCACATTCTAGACCACCCGGAATATCATCGGCAAAAAAAGGCGATTCTTGACGTATGTCTTCTCGATCAAGGACATTAAATTTTAAACCCGCTTCCCTTTGAATGTTGACCCAGTCCGTAGCAGCTTCCATTTCAGCATCATTATCACAAACAAGAATACTGCCCAATTCTCTATATTCAAAAGGAAGTTCAAGGTCGTTATTGAGGTCAATTGTAAGTTCTTGGCTTGCCAGCGACATCCTACTGTCAAATCCAGGATCTTTGTCGACAATCGTTACGTTCCCGTCACAACGAGATGATGTTCCGCTTGCGATATCGTCTTTTTCAATCAGCATACAATCAAGACCCGCTTTAGAAACATAATAAGCGATGGCAGACCCCATAATACCCCCGCCAATGATGGCCACGTCCGTATGACTTGCTTTTTTCATTATATTTATTCCTCCCTTTATCCTATGTTTACTAGACTATCATTTTAGGTTAAATACAAGTAAATGAACCATTATTTTTTATGCAAAATTTCATATCTATTGTATCATATATGTTAGAATAGCATTTATAAACATGCAAATTTTATTTGATTATTTGAAAGCATTTACATACCCTAGATACACGGAGGAGGAAGTCGATTTTATGAATGACAAAATGATCATCTGCAGATGTGAAGAAGTTTCATTGGAAGATATCAAACGTACGGCCTGCAAGTATGAAAAGTCCGCCAGGGAAATAAAATTGCGTACAAGGGCAGGTATGGGCTATTGTGGCGGAAGAACATGCAGACCAGCCGTTGATGCTGTATTGGAAGAAATAACAGGAGAATCGCCTAGCGACAATATTCCATTAAAAGTTCAACCCCCTGTTCGTCCTGTTCCACTTACAAAACTGAAGGAGGGGATTAGCGATGAAGAGTAATCGAATTACTAATCATCCCGTCCTTGGTGACATAGAACCTCGTAACGTGATTTCTTTTACATTCGATGGAAAAACATATAGTGGCTATGAGGGTGACACCATCGCTTCCGCCCTGCTGGCCAATGGCATTCGCCAACTCCGTGTCCATGAAGAAACGGGGCATCCTAGGGGTATTTACTGCAATATCGGTCATTGTTTTGAATGCCGTGTTACAGCTGATGGAGAAAAAGGCATAAGGGCATGCATGACCCCAATCCGACCTGATATGGTCGTTGAAAGTGGTCAGATGGAACCTGATCCACTTAAATCTGAAGACGGTGCTACAGATTTACCACGGACGTATGCTGAATTTGAAAAAAGATACAAACGAACAGAAGGTGATTCAGATGTATGATGTCATCATCATTGGTGCTGGCCCCGCTGGACTTGCTGCAGCCATATCTTGCCGAGAAAATGATTTACAGACGCTTGTCTTAGATGAATTCCCTGAAATCGGCGGCCGGTTACTCGGTCAACTGCATCAAGAGCCTAGCGGTGAGTGGTGGAATGGAATAAAAGAAACAAACATTTTAAAAGAAAGAGCTTTCGAACTCGATACTGAAATTAGATTAGGGGTATCTGTATACCATATTGAGAAGACTGATGAAGGTTTCATCGTTCATACACCAGAGGCAACGATTGAAACTGAAAATGTTCTCATAGCTACAGGTGCTGCCGAATCTGCCGCTCCTGTCCCGGGTTGGACTTTACCAGGTGTCATGTCTATTGGTGCCGCTCAAGTTATGACGAATGTCCATCGTGTCAAAGTGGGGGAAAAAGGAATCGTCGTTGGGGTGAACGTCTTATCGGCAGCCATTGCCCGTGAATTGCAACTAGCTGGCATTGATTTACATAGCATGGTTTTACCCGTTCAAAACGCTGTAACAAAAGACCATGCCCATCCACAAAAAGTGATGGATGGATTAGTTAGAATTGCTCATCTTGCTCCATCCGCTTTTTTACGTTTTGGAAGTAAATTTGCTAAAGCATCGTCCCTCATTCGTAAAACAGCCGTGAAATTCTATCCGAATAATGGTGTGAAAATGTGGGGGATGCCCATTCATGTTCGTAAAGCCATTACACATATTAATGGAAATGAAAAGGTCGAATCCGTCACAATCAGTAATGTGACCACAAAGGGAGAAGTCATTCAGGGAACAGAAGAAACGGTTGATGTGGATTTTGTTTGTATTGCGGGCGGCTTATACCCCTTAGCAGAACTCGCCGCTGTTGTTGGCTGTCCAACACAATACGTCGAGTCGCTGGGTGGCCATGTACCTATTCATAATGAAAAAATGGAGACCCCGCTCGAAGGTCTTTATGTAGCTGGTAACATTACCGGTATAGAAAGTGCAAAAGTGGCACGTGTTCAAGGGACTGTAGCCGGACTTTCCATTGCTAAGCGAAAAGCAAAAAAACCTGCCAAACTAGAAAAACAAATCAAACAAGCTATGGCAGATGTAAGAAAAACCCGTGAAAATGCTTCTATCCAATTCCATCCAGGAATCGAAGAAGGTAGAAACATGATGTATAAAGAACAAGGTTAAACGAGCGATTCGAACTAAGGAAGAGATGACAACCGCCTAAACATTGACAAGTTTTCAAAAGTCTTTGTTTAGGCTTATTTTTATTATTTCAGCAATGTTTTCAGCTGCTCGCTCTGTATAGTCAATCGCATGCTCCATCGCATCCTTCACATCAATAGGGCCCGGTACAATAGGAAAAATAGCATCTATTCCACTGGCTTTCATCTGAACATTTTCCATCTCAATCATGCCAGCTATCCCAATCACAGGAACACCATATTTTTTGGCTATCTTGGCGACACCCATTGGCGTTTTTCCATAAGCTGTTTGATGGTCCAGCTTCCCTTCTCCTGTTACAGCCAAGGAGGCGCCCTTCATCATGCTTTCCAATTGCACGGACTCGATGACCACATCAACACCGCGTTTTAAATTGGCATTTAAAAAAGCCAATAACCCTGCACCAAGACCACCGGCTGCACCAGACCCTGGAATATTTGCAACGTCTTTTCCAAGATCGCTTTTTAACACACCGGCATAATGAGTAAGGT
>DATGSY010000241.1:0-7677 GCA_035302125.1 Atopostipes sp. | reverse complement strand
AGGAGAACCGATAAAACTGGCAACAAAAGCATTATTAGGCGAATTATAAACATCAAAAGGAGTACCAACTTGTTGGATAACGCCATCGTTCATAATGACAATGCGGTTTGCGAGAGTCATCGCTTCCGTTTGATCATGCGTCACATAAATCATAGTCGTTTTTAAACGTTCATGAAGTTTTGCAATTTCTGTTCTCATATGAACCCGTAATTTAGCATCTAAGTTAGATAAAGGCTCATCCATTAAAAAAACTTGCGGATTACGAACAACCGCTCGACCTAAAGCCACTCGCTGTCTTTGCCCACCAGATAAAGCAGCAGGCTTACGATCCAATAAATCTGTAATCCCTAACATTTCCGCCGCTTCTTCCACACGTTCTTTAATTTCTTCTTTCGGCATTTTACGCAACTTCAAACCAAAAGCCATATTATCATAAACACTCATGTGCGGATACAACGCGTAATTTTGAAACACCATCGCAATATCACGATCTTTTGGTGCCACATCATTCATCACGTCATCATTAATCAATAAGTCCCCTTTTGAAATTTCCTCAAGACCCGCGATCATCCGCAAAGTCGTCGACTTCCCACAACCAGAAGGTCCAACAAATACTATAAATTCATTGTCCTCAATGTCCAAGTTAAAGTCTGTTACCGCATAATCTTCGGCATTGTCATACATTTTATGAATATGATTTAATTTAATTTCTGCCACTTGTCATTCTCCTACCTCATTTAATTTAATTTTCTAGCATGTGCTTGGGTTTCTGCAAGATAAATTTCTGGACGATACTGAAAAGCTTCTTCAAAAATTTCTTCTACCTTTGTCTTAAATGACTTCACTTGGTCATTTTCGACGAGGGCAATACAGCATCCGCCAAAACCACCACCAGTCATTCGCGCCCCGATCGTTCCAGGTTGTTTCCAAGCCGAGCGCACCAATAGGTCCGTTTCTGGAATGGTAACTTCATAATCTTCGTGCAAGGAAAGATGAGAGTCATCCATTAAACGTCCAAAATCTTCCAACTCGTTATTTCTTAAAGCTTCGGTCGCTTGTTCTGTCCGAATGTTTTCATAAACCGCATGTTTCGCGCGTTTTTCGAGGACGTCATCGTCAATCAAGTGCCGATATTTTTCAAATTCTTCAATCGTCAGCTCACCTAATGTAGAAATCGAAAGTTCTTTATTTAAACGTGACACCGCTTCTTCACATTGTTGCCGACGCGTATTGTATTCGGAATCGACCAATTCTCTTTTAGCCATAGAATTCATGATTACTATTTTATGATTAGGTAACTTTAGAGGAATTTGTTCATAGGTTAGTGTTTGGGTATCTAAAAATAGCGCATGATCTTTTTTAGCATTTGCAATAATAAATTGGTCCATAATCCCTGTATTTAATCCTAAAAAGTCATTTTCAACACGCTGTCCTAATTTTGCCAAAGTCTCTCCTGATAAATCAAGGCCATATAAATCATTGGCGATGACACCCATTAAAACTTCCAAAGATGCGGAAGAAGAAAGGGACGCCCCGTTTGGGATGGTTCCATAAATATAAATATCAAAACCTTCCGTAATTTCTCCGGTCATTTCTTGTATATATAAAAGCATGCCTTTCAAATAATTTGTCCAGCCACTTTCCTTTTCATATTGTAAATTTTCTAAAGAGAAAGAAGAAATACCTAACTCTGGAAAATTTCCAGAATAAGCGTGAACTTCTTTTCCCTCTTTTTTGGAAACCACCGCATATGTGCCAACAGTTATGGCACACGGAAATACTTTTCCACCGTTGTAATCCGTATGTTCCCCGATTAAATTGATGCGTCCAGGAGAAAAATATAAGCCAGTTCCTGGATAACCAAATACCTTTTCAAATTGTTCAAATAACTGCTTTTCATCTGCCATATCCTATCCACCTTAGCTGTAATTCTATTAAATTATTGTTTATTATCTGTCATTTTATTTTTCCACAAAAAATATCCTCCAATAAGAATTAATCCTAATCCTATTGCTGATAAATAAACTAATTTAGTTTCACCGGTTTTTGGTAATGCCGATTCACCTTTCGTGTCTTCCTCTTGTTCTTTAATAGTGTCTGCTTTCTTGTCATCATCTTCTTCAGTATCTTTTAAATCATTTGATTCAGGTGTAGTAGACGGTTTTCCACTATGCTCTCCATTTGAATTATCTTCTTGTGAAGTTCCTTCATCTTTTGATGGATCTCCCTCTTCTTTTATTGCTTCATCTTTTGTAGGATCATCTTCACTTTCACTACCCGAATTATCCGCTTCAGGCTCTTCTAAGTCATCAATCTTAATGACTTCAAAATCATCAATAGAACCCCAGCTATCTGCTGAAATATCCAAATGAACCCCTATTGTTAAATCCTGATCTCGAACTTCAATTTCCTCAATTATTGGAGTATCCCAATTCATCCATCCTTTCAAAATGATGGGTTCTTCTAAGTGAGTATCGTCCGTCAATGCATAGAGAGACAAACGGTCATCAGCTCCAATATCTCCTCCTTGAAGTCTGACTTTTACTTGATAAATACCAGGGGTTAGATCAGCCAATGTTTGTTCAACTGTAAAATTCATCGGTTGATCATTCCAAAAGTGTAACGTCCAATCACCACTATGTACATCATTATTCGTGCGTGAAACGTAATCGGCTACTTGTCCATTCACAGTTTGAATTGACCACATCGATAAATCTTCTAACTCAAAACCTGGATTCACCACATAATTGGTCGGTAAAACTTGAATAGTCGCATGGACTTCTTCATCGATTCCTTCAAGTTGACCACTTATGGTATACTCTCCAACCTCATTAAATAAAATCTTTTCTGAATCTTCATACTCCCAAGTTACCTTTACTTCTGCTTCTGATCCATCGTTATACTCTACTTGAACAGTCTTCGGAAGAAGTATTGGTTCTCCTAAATTTCCTGTAAGTTTCGGATGATGAATCACTTCAATAGCCAAATCTGAACTGGCACCTGTCTCAATTAAATTAAAGATAGCTAATGAAGCTAATGGGTGACCTTCAAAATCAAATAACGCTTGATTATCTACAGCGCTTCCACCATACCACTTACCAGCATCTTCTGGATCATATTCCAACGCGTAACTGCTAGCCCAGCCGGATCCGTTTTTTTCCCATAAGACTTTATTATTTTCTAATTCTTCTTTTGGTCCAACAGGAAGCCAAGCCGGTTCCCAATACATAACGCCTAAGCCCTTCTCTCCAACATTAGCAACAGCTTGAAAGACATTTCTTATACTTGTCGCTTGTCCTTGAACCGATACAGGATATGGTAAATTCGTAGTTTCTTCTTTATTTACAGTATTTACATGGCCATCCCCATCTTCAAAAGTATAGGCATAGGAAGTTTCTGCAACCAAAACCTCTTTATCATAAGTATTTGCAATTTCTGAAAGGACAGCGGTTAAATTTTCTAATGATCCGTGCCAGAAAGGATAGTAAGAACTCGCAAAGACATCATAGTCTACATCATTATCAGATAATGTTTCTCCTATAAATTTATAATGTCCAGCTCTTTCTGGATTAGTGAAATGTAGAGCTACTTTAATATTTGGAGAAATTTCTCGGATAGCTCGGCTTCCAGCATTAAAAAGTCTTGTTATATTCTCCCATTCACTTTCACCTACGAATTGATTATTTGTTTCATTCCCTACTTGAACCATACCAACATTAACACCAGCATCAATGATTTTTTGAAGAGACTCTTTTGTATAAGAATAAACCTTCTCTTCCTTCTCCTCTATGGATAAACCCTTCCAAGCTTTAGGTGTTTGTTGTTTAGCTGGGTCGGCCCAAAAATCCGAATAATGAAAATTTATTTGAGCCTGCATTCCTGCTTTTGTAGCTCGTTGACCAATTTCAATAGCCTTATCTAGATCATTATTCCCACCACCATATCCATTTCCATTCGCATCATAAGGGTCATTCCACACTCGAATCCTTACATAATTCACACCATTCTGAGAAAGTACTTGGAGTAAATCATCCTCCTGGTTCTCATTATTATAAAAACGAACGCCACTTTCTTCTAATGCAATTAAACTCGAAATATCTACCCCTTTTATTGTATCCTCACGCAGACCCTCAACAGGTTCCACAAAAAGCTGCGATTCAGAATTTTCTGCATGAACATTGAGAATGAAGTTTTCGAAACATAAACTAAATAACAACCCTACACTAAGCATCGATACAAATAACTTCATTAATTTTTTCATATAGTTTAAGCTCCTTATTGCATAATTTAGCTATTTAAAAAAACAAAGCTAGCTGGAAAATTCTTATTTTGATGATCATTCATCCAGCTAGCTTTTTATAAGAGGAAATACTTATTGTTATTCAGTTATTGAGCAGCCTGACTTTTTACTATCTTCACTTCATAAGGATCCAGCGTCAACTCACCACTAATCGTCTGATCCCCATCAATATCCACAACTTCTTCACTCAAATAAACCACTTGCGATTCTTCACTAAAATTCATGACAAAAACCAAATTCGTTGACTCATCAATTCTACGACCTTGAATCGACACACTTGCCGGAGCATCCGCATCCACGATTGCCTTCAAATTCAAATCCTCAATCAACTGACCATAAAAATCATCCTGAAACGCTCGCTCCAACCGCGCCCCAATATAGTACGCTTTCCCTTCGCCCCATTCATTGCTCGTGACCGCTGGTTGGTTTTTGTAATAATCTTTTTGGTAAAATGCGACAGGTTTTGCGCTTTCTATCTCAATAACCGTTCCGTAATCTTTCATTTCATAAGACTTTCCGGCATAGGTAACAGCGTTTCGATCTTTTGGATACAAAGTATCTGTCTCTAGTGGTTTTAAGCCAAAGGTTTCTTGTAGAGGTTTTGGCCAACCACCCAAATGGACTAAATCATGCTCATCCACAACTCCTGTAATATAGGTAGAAACTAAAGTTCCTCCCTTTTCAACAAATTTTTGTAAACGTTCAATAGTTTCTTCGTCCATCAAGTAAAGCATCGGAACGACTAATAATTTATAATTCTCCCATTCTTGTTCTTTAGTGATAACATCAACCGGAATATCTTTCGCCCAAAATGCACGATAGTGTTCTTGAACCGTTTGTGGATATAATCTTGAATCTTTTCCAAAACTTTGCGCATCATCAATCGCCCAGTTGCTATCCCAATCATACAAAACAGCTACTTCTGCAGGTCTTGGTGCACCGACTAATTCAGGTATTTTAGCCATTTGGTCACCAACTTTTTTAACTTCTTGGAACACTCGGTTATTCATATCCATATCATGATCAATAATAGCCCCATGGAATTTTTCAGAAGACCCACGTGATTTTCGAATTTGGAAATACATATTACTATCTGAACCATGTGCTAACATCTGCATGGCTGATAAATAATGCATACCTGGTCGTTTAGTTTTATTATAATCAATCCAATTTACTGCACTTGGAGTTGATTCTAAAAGCAAGAAAGGTTGTTGCTTCAAGCTACGATACAAATCATCAATAAAAGCTACTTTCATTGCAACATCCGCTGTACTTTCACGGTCATTATGCCAAGTAGGATAAGCATCCCAAGTGACAACATCCACTTCTTTTGCAAACTGACTGTAATCTAACCCTTGGAAAGGAATCAAATCTGGATTATCCGCCATAAAGTTTGTCGTTAGCGGAATATCTGGTGTAAGTTCCTTCAATGGCTCCACTTCTGCTTTATAAAAATCAATCGTCTGATGCGTCACAAATCTACGCCAATCCAAGTTCATTCCGTGAACAGCATTTTCACCAATTGGAGAAGGAGACTCGATTTGAGACCAATCTGTAATCGTATGACTCCAGAAAGTACTCCACCAAGCGTGATTTAATTTATCCAAATCATTGTCGTATTTTACCTTGAGGAATTTCCGGAAATTTTCTTGACATAAATCACAATGGCATTCCCCACCATATTCATTAGAAACGTGCCACATAATTAGGGCTGGGTGATCACCGTATCTTTCGGCCAATTTACGATTAATGTTTTGAATTTTTTCCCGATAAATTGGTGATGAGAAACAATGGTTGTGACGTCCACCATGTAACATTTTTCTTCTTTCGGCATCGGTTCGTAAAACTTCTGGGTATTTTTGAGACAACCAAGCTGGTCTTGCTCCACTTGGTGTTGCCAGTAAAATGTGTCCACCCATTTCATAAATTCGATCAAAGACCTCATCTAACCATTCAAAGTCATAAACCCCTTCTTCAGGTTCCAAAGCTGCCCATGAAAACATCCCAATTGAAAAAGCATTTGTATTGGCAATCCGCAAAAACTCAATATCTTGCTCTAAAACTTCCGGATAATTTCGCCACTGCTCCGGGTTATAATCTCCTCCATGTAAAAGTTTTGAAACCTTAGTCACTTGCTTTTTTTCCAAAATTAAACATCCCTTCTCTATCCATTATTTAACCTTTTGTACCACCTGTTGTTAGACCAGATACAAAATTCTTTTGTAAAAGTAAAAATACTATAGCCACTGGAATACTGATTAAAATAGATCCGGCTGCAAACGTAGTATAGCTTGCGCCTTGTGCTTGATTCACTAAGTTATATAAACCAATCGGTAGCGTGTAAGATTCAGGCGTTCTTAATATCGTAGAAGATAAAATAAAGTCCCCTAAAGGTCCTGTAAAGCCATTCATCGCAACTACAGCCAACATCGGTTTAGATAACGGAAGCACAATTCGTAAAAAGATCGTTGTGTTGCTTGCACCATCAATTTGTGCACTCTCATCTAATTCTCGAGGAATGGTATCCATATACCCCTTCATTAAATAAGTATTCATTGGAATCTGACCACCAATATAAATTAGAATCAGTAGCCAGTGATTGTTCATCATGCCCAACATTTGAGCTAAAACAAACAAAGCGACCAGTGCAGAAAATTGTGGAATCATTTGTAAGAGTAAAAATAAAATTAAACTCGTTTGACGTCCCTTAAAGCGAAAACGAGAAAACGCATAGGCTGTAAAAGAAACACTAATTAGCGAGCCTAACATCGTAAAGATACTAATTTTCAAAGAATTTCTGTACCATTGCGCATACTGTAAACTTGGTTTCCCAGCAAACAGTTCTCGATAATGAGCCAGTGTCGGATTTTTAGGAATCATTGTTGTACTAACTAAACTCTTCCCTGGGTTAAAACTAGCACCAATCGCCCAAAGCAAAGGATAAATAATCAATAAAATAACCAAAATTAAAATCCCATAAGACAGCAGTAACCGCCAAAAACGCTGCTTTTTCGTTTGAATCATATTAATCGACCTCCTTAAATGAATCGGTTCGTCTAAACTGCCATAAAGCAATCCCCATAACGAACACAGAAAGTAGAATCGTTAATGCAGCAGCTAAAGAATATTGACTGGATTGCATGGTTAATTTGTAAATCCAAGAAACTAAAATATCCGTTCCCCCTGCTGTAGACCCTGATATAGCTGGCCCACCACCATTAAATAGATAAATAATATTAAAGTTATTAAAGTTTGTTGTGTATTGAGTAATAATAATTGGTGACATACTTGTTAAGATAAGCGGCAAAGTGATGTTTTTAAATTGTTGAAACACACTCGCTCCATCTAAAGTCGAAGCCTCATATAAATCATCCGGA
>DATGSY010000240.1:0-5463 GCA_035302125.1 Atopostipes sp. | reverse complement strand
GTCAGTTGATTCAAGATATCGCCAACCGTGGCACAGGTATCCTCATCGTTACCCACGACAATGAATTTGCGGAGAAATACGCCACTAGAAAAATTTATTCTGAAGACTTTATTTAAAGAAGCTAAAAACCAAGCGAAGAGGAATAGCCTCTCGCTTGGTTTTATTTTGATGATTTATTTTAGGCTCTAACTTAAGCAGTCAATCCACCGTCTACTACAAACTCTGCTCCAGTAGAGTAAGTAGATTCGTCTGAAGCAAGATAGACAATCATATGAGTGACTTCTTCTGGTTCTCCAACTCTGTTTTGGGGTAGTTCTTCTGCAAATGCATTTAATTCTTCTTCTGATAGGATATCCGTGTTAATCGGTCCTGGGTGGACTGAATTTACTCGAATGTTGTCATCGGCAAATTCTTTCGCAGCTGTTTTTGTCATTCCGCGTACCGCGAATTTTGAAGCATCATATGCAATTTGTCCTGGATTTCAAGTGATTCCAGCTGCTGAAGAAACATTAACAATTGTTCCATTATCCGTTTTCTTCATCGATGGATAAACTGTTTTCATTCCAAGGAAAGTTCCTACCCGATTAACATCTACTACATTTTTGTAATCTTCAGTAGAATATTCAATCAGTGGTTTAATTGAACCAACTATTCCAGCATTATTCACCAATATATCTATTGGTCCAAATGTATCTTCTGTATTTTCTACGACTTTTTTCCAATTCTCTTCATCCGTCACATCGAGCTCCATGAATACAGCGTTCTCGCCTAATTCATCCGCTACTTCTTTACCTTCATCTGCTATATCAGCGATGACTACTTTCGCACCTTCTTCAACAAATCGTTGTGCATGGAGGGCGCCCATTCCTTTTGCTGCACCTGTAATAATCGCTATTTTGTCTTTTAATCTCGACATAATTAAACAACCTCCTAAAAATTGTTCCATTTTGCAAATCAACTATTTCTTAGCTTACATCCGACAATGGTTTTGGGTATACCTTTGGTGGCAGCTTTTAGTCAGTGAGCGCGAAAGAATCATCCCTTATCCATCTATTTTCTCTATATTTTTTCCGTTCTTAACTACAACCTACCAGTTGATTTTAACCGCTTTCAATTCATAAGAACTCGCATCGAAATGTTTCATTTTCTCTTCATAGAACGGAGAGAACATATGAAGAAAAATTGAAAGGAATTTAAGACAATAAAAAAAGCACTCCTAACTAGTAGGAATGCTTATATTAATTCGTTCGGTTTTTATTTACCGTTTAATAGTGCTTGGTTTGCGGTAATGATTGAAAGTTTGTAGACATCTTCTTCAATACATCCACGAGACAAGTCCGCAATGGGTTTGTTTAATCCTTGTAAGATGGGTCCAATCGCTTCAAAGCCACCTAAACGTTGAGCAATTTTGTAACCAATGTTTCCAGACTGGAGTTCTGGGAAGATAAAGACGTTGGCTTCACCAGCAACCTTCGATTCAGGCGCTTTCTTTTGTGCAACATCTACGCTGAACGCTGAATCGAATTGTAACTCACCATCGATTGAGAATTCAGGTGCTGTTTCTTGAGCGATTTTTGTCGCTTCTTGTACTTTATCCACCATTGGACCAGCACCTGAACCTTTAGAAGAAAAGCTCAATAAAGCAACTTTAGGGTCAATATCAAAGATTTCTGCTGTACGCGCACTCTCGACAGCGATTTCAGCTAACTGTTCAGCATTTGGATCTGGGTTGATCGCACAGTCAGAGAAAATGAAACGGTCATTTTTACGTAACATTAAAAAGGCACCCGAAGTTAAGTTTACTCCCGGTCGAGTTTTAACGATTTGTAAAGCTGGACGAACCGTGTCACTGGTTGAATGTACTGCTCCACTAATCAAACCATCTACAAGATCTAAGTACACAAGCATCGTACCGAAGTAGTTGACATCATTTAAGATTTCACGTGCTTGTTCTTCTGTTGCTTTTCCTTTACGACGTTCAACAAAAGCATCGACCATTTCATCAAATTTGTCGTAATTATTTGGGTCATGGATTTCGATCCCTTCAATATCGAAACCTTGTTCTTTAGCAGTTGTGCGAACTTCTTCCACATTCCCTACTAAAACCGGTTCCAATAAATCTTCACGTTTTAGGCGAACGACTGCCCCTAAAATACGTGAATCTGTTGACTCAGGAAAAACAATCCGTATGTTTTTGCCTTGAATTTTACTTTTTAACGATTCTTCTAAGTTCATAAAAGCCCTCCATAAAATGTTATACACTTATCTTACCAAGAAAGCTGAAGAGTTTAAACTATTTGTTCCAGCAGACGGTTTAAGAACTTTTCCATTCATATTTTTCCAATCATTCAATATTTACTCCTCTTGATCCTGCCCAATTACATATTCTGTATACTTTCTAAACAATAAATCAGTAGTGATGTATAAAGGGAGCAAAGATGTGATGTCTTCTTGGTTGTAGCGAACTGAGGTCACTGAATAATATAAATTATAGGTGGCTAAAGAGGCAAATTCATTATTGCGTAATTCCGTGATGGATAAAATCGGAATGTTTCGAAATACTAATTCACGCATGGCATGTTCTGCTTCTTTAATATCCCCACTCAATGAAAGAACAATCAACAAGTCATCTTCTTTCATTAGTTTTGAAGTCATTTCAAGCTCTGTCAAAGATTCTAGTAAGATGGGAAATTTTTCCAATGGAATTAAACTTCGAATAAAATTGGATAACACCGTTCGTTGACCCCAACCTGTTCCGTAACAAAAGACTCTTTTTGCGCTGTAAATTTTTTCTAACAGCGGGTTTAAATCAATTTGTTGGAAAAGTTTTATTGTATCTTTCATATCGTCCATTTGCATTTGCGAGAAATTCAGTTGTTCATTCAATGGATTTTCTTCTTTTAATTCATTTTGTATATTGTACTTAAATTCACTGTAGCCCGAATACCCCAGCTTTTGTGTCAGACGCAATATACTTGACTTTGAAGTTAAACTGGCTTCAGCCAATGCGGTAATCGTCATCTCCGCGACTTGTTCTTTATTGGTGACGATGTAAGAAATAATTTCTTTATCATTTTCATTTAACTTCTCATAATTTTGATTGATTCGTGCTTCAAAATTCAAAAAAACACCTCCAGGATTCTAGGTTTCGTATACTCCTAAACATCTCAAGTATACCATAGATGAGACAGATTGCTCTATCTCTCTTGAAGGTGATTTTCTTGTATATTCTATTCCTTACACATTTGAAATGAGCATTAACATCGAACGGATCAAGCCAGCAATCAATAAAACAGCCACAGGCGCTATCCATTCTTTCCAGTTGAAGCCGTTTTGTTTATAGTAACGGCTGATTCCTTTGAATCCGATTTTCCACTCAAAATTCATAAAGTAAAGAAGGATGCCCACAAATAATCCGTAAGTGACATTCCCCATAATCAAAAAGCTGACAGCAATGACTCCTAAGTTCGTCAACATGACTTCTCTGCTGAGTCCTTCTTCAAACGCTTGCTTGAGTCTCAGCATATAAAATCCAATGAATGGCGTCACAAATGAAGCAATAAAAGTGACATTTAAATACGGATTGGTTTCTAAAACTTCTTGCATATCAATTCCAATCATTCTTTGCTGCAATTGCCCATAAAAGATAAATAAGAAAGGCGTTGCAAAGAATAATACCATTAGCACTTGATAGATTCGATTAATGACTTTGTTGTTTGTCATTTCCATGTGAACATCCTATCCTTTTAAATATTATAGTAACTCATCAAACTCTGAGCGTGTGTGTTGTACGTTTGTCCCGTCAATAATCTGGACATTCGTTCCACGTTTCATCAAACCAAAAGCACCATGCTTTTTAAACACGGATTCATCCGCTACCTGGTCTTCATCTTTAACCGTAATACGCAGACGCGTCATACAGTTCGTCACCGCCTCAATGTTCTCAGGACCACCTAAAGCGTCTAAGTAGCCTTGAGCTTTCGCAGAAACGCCACCAGCAACTTCAATTTCTCCTTCAGGATCGTTTTCTGTCGATTCATCAAATGAACCATCACCTGCTCGAGAAGCTTTGTATTCATCTTTACTGATCAATCTTGCTTCTTCATCTAATTCTTCACGCCCTGGTGTTTTTAAATCCATTTTCAGGATGAGGAATCTAAAGACCACAAACCAGATAGCTGAAAAGACTAAACCAATAGCGACTTGTAATAGATAGGTTTGCCAGTGTGTAACACCCAATGGCAACCAGTTATAAGAAATCCAGTCGATTAATCCACCCGTAAAGTGTCCCGTAATTCCAAAAGATACCATGGTCACGACTAATAGAGCAGCTAAAGCAGCGTGGACCACAAATAATACAGGCGCAATGAATAAGAAAGTAAACTCAATCGGTTCTGTTACTCCAGCAACGATTGCCGTAAGAGCCACTGGAATCATCAAACCTGCGACTTCTTGTTTCTTCTCTGGACGAGCCGTTGCATAAAAGGCAAATGAAATACCAATTGAAGCAAAGATTTTACTCATTCCGTACATCAAGAAGGCAGATTCTGGGAATTGTGAAACTAAGCTTTCACTGTTTTGTGCCAGTTCAGGCATTCTTTCAATCCACGTTGGAATTAATCCACCATTGACTATTATACTATCAAATTCAAGTGGTTTTGCCAGTAAGTGATGCATGCCTGTTGGAATGAGTAGACGTTCTAAGAACATGAATATTCCAATTCCAAGCAGTCCAGACGACGTAATAAAGGACTGTAGGTTATCGGTTAAAATTTGAACTTGCGGCCAAATCGCCATAAATAAGAATGCGACTGGGAGCATGACGACAAAGCCAATAGCGACAACCGTTGGTGCTCCACTAAAGGTTGCTAACCAATCCGGCAGACGTTTGTCGAAAAACTTATTGTGTAAGTAAATAACAATCCCAGCAATGATTAATGCACCAATCATTCCTGTATCGAGTGTCTTGACACCCGCCACACTCGCTAATCCTGATCCCGCTTCCGGTTCTAAACTGAAATCGACACCAAAGTTCTCACCCCAAAAACCAAGCATAGAACTTAGCATATAAGTAAATGTCATGTATAGGACAAAAGATTCCATAGCCGCGTGGCCCTGATTTTTATTGGCTAGTCCTATGGGAAGACCAACCACAAATAAAATATTTAATTGATTGAACACCGTCCAACCACCATCTTGAATAACCGTAAGAATTTGGTTGTACAGGGTGCCTTCTGCAACAATTTCACCGAAAATGAGTTCTTGTTGTAAAAAGGTTGTTACCCCTACAACAGTTCCAAATACCGCAAATAATAAGACCGGTGTAATCATTGCTCCACCAAATCGTTGTATTTTTTGCATTTTTCTTTTTCCTCCTGTAAAGCGCTTTTATTTTATGAGGTTAGAAAGCAACCATCAATAGGTTCTATTGACAGTTGCTTTCGACAACCCTCGTTTAATTAC
>DATGSY010000239.1:0-16755 GCA_035302125.1 Atopostipes sp. | reverse complement strand
CAAGCTTAATTTCTGTCTATCTCTTACTGGGAGAAGCTTTTGAAAATCTTAACCAGATAGAAAATGCTTTAAAAGCCATTGAAGAAGGCATAAGTGTCAATGAAATAAATATTGACTTATACTTAGTTGCTGCTGAATATGCGGCTAAATTAAATGATTATCTTAAAGCTGAAGATTATTACAAAGATGCTTTAAGTATTGAATCAGAAAACGAACGAGTGATTTTAAAATACGGAGAATTTTTAAACTACTTAGGGAACTACGATGAAGTACTGGAGTTGTTTAATCAATCTCCAAAAGAAGCCGAACAGCACCCAGAAGCTATGTGGCTGTTAGCAAATGCGAATAATGAATTGGAAGAATATGACCAAGCACGGAAATTATTTGACCAAGCTTATGAATATTTAAATGATGATCTAGACTTTTTAAAAGATTATGCTTTCTTCTTAAGAGAAGATGGCCAAAGAGAGAAAATGCAAGAAGTTTTAGCACGATATACCAGTATGAATCCTGAATACGATGACGATATCGCTTCGTTACTGGATGACTTTCCATACTAAGTGAACACGAAATGGATGAGAAGGTGAGCGAACATGACATCCGTTACAAATGAAAAGAAAAAACAGTTTTTAAAATGGTTTACAAGAAATCACCACTTAAAAAGAAGAGAATCGCTTTGGATATTAGATTATTTATTTAATCATGATATTATGCTCGAAAAAACTCATTTTGTTGAACAAGTGGATAAAGCACCTAGAGGCATCTATATGTCTGTTAAAGATGACCATAAACCTGCTTTTCGATTCTATAAAAACGGGCATACTTTTAAGGATGCTATGCAAGCTTTTCATGAGATTCGACTAAATTGGAGTTCTCAATTGTATATTGAACTCGATTTTGAGCATGCCTGGCAATCGCCGCAATATCTTTCTGTTTTAGAAGATAATCCTTATGCTCGTTGGAATGATAATATTCCAGAAGAGCTTGTCGAACAAGTGGATGATGCTTTAACCTATGAAACGTTATTGATGGCTCGAAGGGAACTTCTAGAAGAAATTGATGAGAGCTTAACCGAAAGACAAGAAGAGAAATTTACGAAATTAACAGAAGCCTTGAAAGAAATTGATCGGAAAATTGATCAAACCATTGTATAAGTAGAGGATTCATTTTAAACTAGGATAAGTGTAAAGTGATAAAATGCTCATGAGAGGATTTTGCTTGTGGAAATGGAAGAAATGCAAAAAGTGGTGGATGACTACATCAGTCAATTTAAAGCGGGCTACTTCTCGCCCCTAGCGATGATGGCGCGAGTGACGGAAGAAGTAGGAGAACTCGCCCGTGAAATCAACCATTATTATGGAGAAAAACAAAAGAAAGACTCAGAAGATGAAAAAGAAATTTCTGAGGAATTAGCTGACATCTTGTTTATTATCATAACGATGGCCAATGCTTTAGATATTGATTTAACGGAAGCATTTGAACAAACCATGGAAAAGTTTGAAACTCGTGATAAATATCGCTTTGAACGTGTAGACGAAGAAACTTCTGAGTAAAAGGTTGCATAGAGATGAAAAAGAAAATTACAATTGATGGAGAATTTAAACGAGCTGTTCCAGTACTTGAAAAGATAATGCAAGCAGGATATGAAGCTTATTTCGTAGGTGGAAGTGTCCGTGATCGATTATTGAAGCTTGAAGTGAATGATGTAGATATTGCTACAAGCGCACGCCCGCGTGAAATTAAAAAGATATTTAAACGAACAGTCGATGTAGGTATCGAACATGGAACAGTTTTAGTTTTATACAATGATGACAAGTATGAAATAACGACTTTCCGAACCGAATCCACGTATAAAGATTATAGACGTCCAGATTCGGTTACTTTTGTGCGCTCATTAAGAGAAGACTTGAAAAGAAGAGACTTCACAATGAATGCTATTGCGGTAGATATGATGGGGAATATTTTCGATCCATATGATGGAATCAGAGATTTAGAGGCTGGAATTATTCAAGCAGTAGGAAATCCTCATGAGCGCTTCCAAGAAGATGCTTTGCGTATGATGCGAGCTGTCCGTTTTGCTTCTCAACTTGACTTTCTAATTGAAGAAGAAACACAGAAATCAATTCAAACCAATGCTGCATTATTAGAAAATATTGCTGTTGAAAGAATTCAGCTTGAATTTGAGAAGTTACTTGTTAGCCAATGGCGTTCTAAAGGTTTACAAGCAATGATTCAATCACAATTATACCGTTATTGTCCTGGATTAGCAGATAAAAAAGCGGCTTTGGTTTCTTTAATCTCAGATGATCTTTCTTTCAATACCGAAGCATCTGCATGGGCTTTTCTTTTATATAAAATCGACTTTTATTATCCAGGGACTGACTTTAATCCTACTGGTTTTTTAAAAAATTGGAAGTTATCCAATAAAAAAATACAAAATGCGCTGAAATTGTATGAAGGCTTAAAGTTTCGAGAAAAACACAAAAAAATAGATGCTTGGGAAATTTTCCAATTAGGTGAAACATTCGCTTTAGAAGTAGAATCTTTAATGGCTCATATAGACATTGAACCAAATCATGAAGAAGTAAAAATGATTTATGAGAATTTGCCGATATACAGTAAAGATGAATTAGCAATTACTGGATATGATTTAATGCAAGAAACTTCTATCAAGCCTGGTAAATGGATGGGTGAAGCAATGGAAGCTGCCTTAAAAGCCGTTGTTTATAGTAAAATTTCTAATAAGAAAGAGATAATCATTCAATGGTTATGGGAACAAGGCTTAATCCCTAAAGTATAAAAGTAATTAATGACTGGCTATAGGCTATGAAAAAGAGGTGTAGAACTTTGCGTCCTGAACAGATATACGCAATAGTAGATATTGAAGCCACTGGTGGAAGTATAGGGGCCGATGAACGAGTGATTCAATTCGCTTGTGTTTTATTGAAAAATGATGAAGTGATTCACACATTTGAGACATTTGTTAATCCTGGACGAAATATCCCAAGAAACATCAGGAACCTTACAGGAATTTCCAATAAAGATGTTAAAACAGCTCCTTATTTTGAAGAAGTCGCACCGATTATTATTCGGTTACTGAAAGATAGTGTTTTCGTAGCTCATAATGTAGGGTTTGACTTTCGTTTTTTAAATGAACAGTTAAAACTTCATGATTTTAATCCGTTAGACATTCCAGCAATTGATACCGTCGAATTAACACAAATATTATTTCCTACCATGGATAGCTTTCAGTTAGAAGACATCGCAAGTGTTTTTAATTATGACTTAATGGATGCACATGATGCTTTGGCAGATGCGAAAGCAACAGTGCATATTTTTAAGGAGCTTTATAAAAAAGCCATCCGTTTACCTCTAGTTACTCTAGAAAAACTAGAGGAGCTTTCTTCGTGTACAACACATAGCACTTCAATGTTTTTTGAAGATGCTTTAGGAATGGCTAGAAAAAAGCTGGAACCTTTAGCTGACGATTTAGTCGTTGTAAATCAAATAGCGATGCAAAAACCAAAAATCTCAAATGCAAATGAGATTGAAGATTCAAAACCGTCTTATCCAAGAACTAAAGAACAAAAAGAAGCCTATTTAAATTCAAAATATACTTATCGTGACAATCAAGCTGAAATGATGGATTTGGTTTATAACTATTTAAATGAAGAGTTCTCACTGGAAAAAATAGCGATTGAGGTACCGCCAGGAGTAGGGAAATCTTTAGGCTATTTATTTCCGGCATCTTTCTTTGCTACAGTAGAGAATCAAATCGTCATCAGTACATATACGACCGTTTTACAAGAACAGCTACTCAAAGAAGCCATTCCAGCATTAGAAGGCATTTTACAGCGTAAATTAAAGGCTACATTATTAAAAAGTAGTCATCATTATCTTTCTTTAAGTATATTTGAGCGCTGGTTGAATAAGATTACAGCGAAAGACTCAGAAGCTTATTTATGCATGCGAGTGCTTGTCTGGCTGACCGAAACCCAAACGGGTGATTTATCTGAAATCAATGCAGGCAGTCATTTGGATATGGCATTTTGGCAGGATATTCGGGCTTCTAAGAACCAATATATTGATGCACATTGGGAACCTTTTGATTTTTATACACGCGTGAAAAAATCTAGTGTAAATAGTGAGTTTATCCTCACGAATCATCATTATCTGGTAAACGATTGGAAAAGTGAGTCTCCTGTCTTAAAGAATCTAGATCACTTAGTCATTGATGAAGCCCATCATTTCTCTGATGTAGCAACCCAAAGCAGTACAATTACACTAAAAGGCACTGAAATGCCAATGAAGTTGGAAAAAATGGGTTCATTATCCAATGAAACAGGTATTTTTGAATTAATTTATGCTTTAAATACCCAAAACATCATTAAACAATATGATATGCGCGTTTTAGCAAGAACCACTGCTTCTTTAGAGGAAACGTGGAATAACTTCTACGAAGATTTTATCGCATACTTTGCCGAACAAGAACTTACTCAAAGAAAAGATTCTAATTTTGTAGAACATGAATTTGATTTAAGTGTACTTACTTTAAAACAGAAAAAATGGCGGAAAAGCATTCTGCAAGTCATCGAAGAATTTGTATTAACTAGTCAAAAAATTACAAATCAAGCATATAAACATTTTGATCAGTTATCCAATGAGCATCAGTTATTATTAATTGAGTTCGGGCATTTAACGAATTATTTAAAAGAATGGCATGGACAATTGAAACATACGCTAACCTTCGATCGAAATGCGCCAGAAGCTTTGCGATGGGTGAGTTTTATACCAGAAAGAATGAGTGAGACTTTTCAAATCCATGTTTTAAAATGGGGCGAACAAAATTCTTTCGTCGACTACCTTGCGACGCATGCTAAATTAGTTTTTACAAGTAGTACATTATCTTTTCAAAATTCAGTCGATTATTTTTCAAATCAACTTAAGAATTTACCTTTACAATTTCATCAATTGGAAAGCCCTTTTGATTATGGAAAACAAGTACGTTTGATGGTGCCAAAAGAGCGTATGAATCCTAAGGATATACACAAAAACGAATATCCAATAGTTCTAGCGGAAAGTATTGGGCAAATCTTAGAGGATACGAAAGTGAATACGATTATTCTTTTCCGTTCATTAGAAGTGCTTGAGGACGTTTATGAACGGTTAATGGAGGATAAACGCGCAATGGATCACTTAATCTTGGCGCAATCCATCTCGGGTACAAGAAATCGAATTCTAAAGAATTTCAAAAGAAACAAGCCAGCTGTTATTTTAGGTGCAGACAGTTTCTTTGAAGGCATTGATTTACCGGATGAAGAGCTAGAACTTATCATTTTAACGAGACTACCATTTCCTTCACCAAACACACCAATTACACGTTTGAAGACAAGTTACTTGAAAGAGCAAGGAATACATCCATTTATGGGTGAGTTTTTACCGCAAGCCATCCTAAAGTATAAGCAAGCCTTTGGACGGTTAATCCGTAACAATTCGGATCATGGAGTAATGGTAGTATTGGATGATCGCTTGTTATCTTCCAGCTATTCGAAAATATTTTTGAAAGCTATACCTGAAAGTGTTCCATTAGAAGTTTATGAAAATGAAGAATTAGGACAAAAAATCCAAGAGTTTCTAAATCTCAATCAAGAGCTGGAAAAGAAATAAAGATTATGTGTAAATTTTCTATAGTCTGTGTAAATGATTGTTTAAATTTGCTATAATAAACAAGTTAAATTAGTACAAACGAGGAGAGCGAGAATGAAAAAGTTTTTAGTCACACTATTAGTCACTATGTTATTTTTAATCTTTGGCGTAACATTTGTATTGACTCGCTCATTGTCACCTTATAACCAAGCAAAAGCAGAAACGATTGAATTGGCAGAACGTAGAGCTGATTTAGTCGAATCGGACGAATTTTATTGGTTTAATGGGGACGAAACTTTTTTTACTATCACTGGAGAAAACAGTGAGGGAACACCTATTGTAGTCATCGTCCAACAAGATGGTGGTGCAATACAAGTATTTAATCAAGAAGAGGTCATTTCGGAACGAGAAGCGGTTGCTGCAACTTATAATCGTGAAAATCCAGAGAAAATACTGGAGCCTAGAATTGGCATGTATAAAAATGAACCCGTTTGGGAAGTCAGTTTCCGTTTAGAAAATGGACGAATTGGCTACACTGTATTCTCTTTGACTACGGGCGAATGGCTTCGAACAATAAAAAATATTTAAATGTAAAGATTAATAATAAGATAAGGGGATATATAATGGAAAGAATTTCGATTATTGATTCTAAACATCATGTCGGTGAAGAAGTGGAAATTAATGGTTGGGTAGCGAATAAACGCTCAAGTGGAAAAATCGCATTTTTAGAATTACGCGATGGATCTGCTTTCTTCCAAGGTGTCGTTTTAAAAAATGAAGTTGGTGAAGAATTATTTGAACAAGCGACTCACTTGAATCAAGAAACTTCTGTTATCATTACAGGAACGATTCAAGAAGATGCACGATCAAAGTTTGGTTACGAAATTCATGTCCGTACGATTGAAATTGTAGGGGACTCAGAAGATTATCCAATTACACCAAAAGAACATGGTACGGATTTCTTAATGGATAACCGGCATTTATGGTTGCGTTCTTCGAAACAACATGCAATTATGCAGGTACGTAATGAAATGATTCGTGCGACTTATGAATTCTTCAATAAAGAAGGCTTTGTCAATATTGATTCTCCAATTTTAACGGCTGTTGCAGGAGAGAATACGACGGATTTATTCCATATCGACTATTTTGATGACGATGCTTATTTAGCACAAACAGGACAATTGCATGCAGAGGCAGCTGCAATGGCGTTTGGAAAAGTATTTACTTTTGGACCAACGTTCCGTGCTGAAAAATCAAAAACACGTCGTCATTTGACGGAATTTTGGATGATTGAACCAGAAATCGCATTTGCAGATCAAGAAGAATCATTAAAAGTTCAAGAACAATATGTCGCTTATTTAGTACAGAGTGTTTTAGACAATTGTGACTATGCATTAGATGTTTTAGAACGCGACCGTGAAACACTTGAAAAGTATACAAAATTACCTTATCCTCGTATTTCTTATGATGAGGCCATTGAGTTATTACAAGAAAATGATTTTGATGTTGAATGGGGTGTAGATTTCGGTTCACCGGAAGAAACGTTTATTGCGAACCAATTTGAACAACCAGTGTTCATTTTAAATTATCCAAAAGCGATTAAAGCTTTCTACATGCCAACCCTTCCAGATCGTGAGGATGTTGTCATTTGTGCGGATTTAATCGCACCCGAAGGCTATGGTGAAATCATTGGTGGTTCGGAGCGTGAGTCTGATTACGAGACGTTAAAACAAAATATCATTGATTTTGGTTTAAATGTCGAAGATTATGAATGGTATTTAGATTTACGTCGCTACGGTTCGGTGACTACTTCAGGTTTCGGTTTAGGTTTGGAACGAGCTGTAACTTGGATTACTGGTACTAAACATATCCGTGAATCGATTCCATTCCCAAGATTGTTAAACCGTTTGACACCATAATAGAATAACTATAAACAAGAAATCTAAAGACACCTTATTCAAAATAAGGTGTCTTTGTAGCAATAAAACAGTAATATACACAAATATACAAAAGAAATAAATAAGAAAGTAGAGTGTCATTTATGAACAATGAACTTATACTCAAATGGATTAAAGCGGGACAAACTGAACTTCCGACACTCTTATTAAGACATTATCGAGATTTAAATTTATCCAATGATGAGCTCGTTTTGATTTTACAATTGAAATCCTATATTGATCGCGGCGATTTCTTTCCAAACACTGAAAAGATTGCTAAAAATATGCAGATGACAGAAAAGAATGTGTTTAAAGCTATTCATCAGTTGATTCAAAAGAAAGTTTTATCCATTGAAACCACCAAAGACGAAGAGGGTATTTCCCAAGATGCTTATTCTTTTGATTTATTATGGGAAAAACTAATTATACTCATTCAACAAGAACAATCAGAGAAAGAAATAGAAAAGGAAGCAGCAAGCGAAAAAAGTCTTTATTCAATGTTCGAAGCGGAATTTGGACGGCCGCTGTCCCCAATTGAAATGCAAACACTAACGCTTTGGATTGAAGAAGACAAGTATCCAACAGAATTAATTCAGCTTGCACTAAGAGAAGCTGTACTAAATCAGGTCTATAACTTTAAATATATCGATCGGATTTTATTAAGTTGGGAAAAGAAAAATATTCGGACAAAAGAACAAGTAGCAAAAGAGAGTCAAAAATATCGAGAGTATACTTCAAATGGTAAAAACATGGAAGACGAAGACACTCAAGGTAATGATTCAGGTCCTGTTCCTATGGTCAATTGGTTAAAAGACGACAACGAAAAATAGAACTTGAGGTAGATAGTTTGGTTACAGAAAATCAATTATTAAATGCAAAAGAAACAACGCAAGTGATTGAAGCAATGGGAAGAATTTTTCCAGAAGCAAAAGCAGAGTTAGACCACAATAATGCTTTTGAATTATTGATTGCTGTTATTTTAAGTGCTCAAACGACAGATATCAGTGTGAATAAAGTGACGCCAGCACTTTTTAAAGCTTATCCAACACCTGAGTTGATGATGCAAGCGGATCTAAAAGATTTAGAGGATAAGATTAAAACAATTGGTTTATACCGAAATAAAGCAAAATTTTTAAAAAAGACAGCGACTATGTTGGTAGAAGAATTTAACGGAGAAGTTCCAAAAAATCGTAAAGATTTAGAAAAACTTCCGGGTGTCGGTAGAAAAACAGCGAACGTTGTAATGAGTGTTGCTTTTAATGAACCTGCTATTGCAGTGGATACACATGTCGAGCGAGTTTCCAAAAAGTTTCGCATCGTAGATGAAGAGGCGACTGTCATTCAAGTAGAGAAAACGTTAATGGAAAAATTACCTGAGGAATTATGGTCAATTGCCCACCATCGCTTGATCTTTTTCGGGCGCTATCAATGTCCGGCTAGGAAGCATGACCACGAAGAATGTATAGCATTAATCAAAGAGAATATAGAATAATTAAAAAAAGCTCCTTCCAAAACTTTTGGAAGGAGCTTTTAATATAGCACTATTCAAATTCAATTAATAAATCATTGGCTTTTACTTGTTCTTGCTCGTTAACATGTACAGACTTTATTCGACCGTTAACTGGTGCTTGCACAGTTGATTCCATTTTCATGGCTTCGGTAACAATAAGTGTTTCATTTTGCGCCACATGATCGCCGGGCTCTACAGTTACTTTAACGACTGTTCCAGGCATTTGTGCACCGATTTGTTTAGGGTTTGTTCTATCCGCTTTTTGCCGGATCATAACAGTTCCTTCCACGTTTCGGTCTTGGATTTCGACTTCTTGCGGCAACCCATTCAGATCAAAGTAGACCGTACGATAACCACCTTCTCTTAAAGGACCAATACTGGTCAGTTCAATGAGCAAGGATTTCCCGGGCTCTAATTCAACCATTACTTTTTCGTTTAGTTCTAAACCATAGAAAAAGGTAGGTGTCTCAAGGACTTCAATTTGATTATATTTTTCATAAAAACTCAAATAGTCTTTATAAACCTTTGGATACAAGGCATAGCTCAATAATGCTCGTTGATTGATATCTCTTTCTGGTAAAAACTGAGTGAGTTCATCTTTAGCTTGATTAAAGTCAAAAGGTTCTATATGATTCCCTGGGCGGTCTGTGATATAAGGCCTGTCTTTTAGAACGACTTTTTGTAGCTCTTTATTCATTCCGCCTGCTGGTTGGCCAATTTGACCTTGGAAGAAAGTAATGACTGACTCAGGAAAGTCTAAGGTTAAACCATCTTCAATGACCATTTCTTCGTTTAACTCATTTTGAACCATGAAAAGTGCCATATCCCCGACAATTTTCGACGAAGGGGTTACTTTGACAATATCACCAAACAATATATTTACACGACGATACATATCTAGCACTTCATCAAAACGGTCACCTAAGCCGAGAGCATTTGCCTGAGCTCTTAAGTTACTATATTGTCCACCAGGAATTTCATAATCATAAACTTTTGTAAAAGCCGTCTTGAGATCTGATTCAAACGGTGCATAATATTGACGGGTAGTTTTCCAATAATCAGCCATCTCATCGTTTGCTTTGAGATTCACTTTTACATTTCGTTCTTTACCTTGCCGGGTATAGTATAAAGCATTTGCATCTGGTTGAGCATTTTGACCGGAAAGGGCAGCATTGGCTGTATCCACAATATCGACCCCAGCATCTATCGCTCTAGAATACATCTGTAAAGCATTTCCACTGGTATCGTGTGAATGCAAGTGAATTGGAATATCCACTTCATCCTTCAATGTACTTATTAATAAATAAGCGGCTTCTGGCTTTAAAATTCCCGACATATCTTTTATTCCCAAGAAGTGAACACCTTGACTAGTAATCTCTTTCGCTAGATTAACGTAATAATCCAAGGTATAAATTTCTGAGCGATTCGGATCTAATAAATCACCCGTATAACATAATGTACCTTCCACAATTTTTCCGGTTTTTAAAGCTTCTTCCATTGGAACTTTCATGGTTTCTATCCAATTTAGTGAATCAAAAATCCGAAAGACATCGATCCCAGTCTGGGCACTGGTTTGAATGAATTGCTTGATGACATTGTCTGGATAATTCTTATAGCCAACTGCATTTGAAGCTCGAAGCAGCATCTGGAAAGGAATATCTGGAATCAGCTCGCGTAATTCTTCCAGACGTTTCCACGGACTTTCTCTTAAGAAATTATAAGCGACATCAAACGTTGCGCCACCCCATAACTCTAGTGAAAAGTAATCTTTCATGGTTTCATTCATAAATGGAGCAATTCGGACCATATCATTCGTTCGAAGACGTGTAGTCAGTAGGGATTGATGGGCATCTCTTAGGGTTGTATCTGTTAATAATGTATCATTTTCTTTTAATACAGCTTTTGCTACAGCTTCCGGGCCATTTGAATCCAATAGATCTTTAAATGTTTTATTCGAGAGATTTGTTTGATTTTTGACATCAGGGTTTTGGAAAATCTTTGGTGTCATCCTCGGTTCGAATTTTGGCTTTTTATCTACATCAATACCTGGAAAACCATTTACCGTGACGTCAGCAATATACTTAAGAATTTTTGAACCTCGATTTCGTGGGGGCACAAAGTCAAAAAGTTCAGAATGATCTTGAATAAAGGTTGTATCATAATCGCCTGATAGAAAGTTTGGGTGTTGGATAATATTCTTTAAAAAACTTATATTCGTTTTCACACCAACAACTTTCATTTCATTTAAAGCTCTGTTCATTTTTGAAATGGTTTCACCTATCGTTGAACCGCTAGCTGTAATTTTGACTAACAAAGAATCGTAATAAGGTGAGATGACGGATCCACGGAAAGCATCTCCGGCATCAAGCCTTAATCCAGGACCACCAGGAGATTGGTATCCAATAATCTTTCCAGTATCTGGTGCAAAATGATTTAATGGGTCTTCTGTAGTGATACGTGACTGTATTGCATACCCACTGACCTTAATGGCTTCTTGGCTAGAAATACCAATTTTCTCATCAAATAAATTTTCTCCATCGGCAATCAGTATTTGAGTTTTTACGATATCGATACCGGTAACTGCTTCTGTAATCGTATGTTCAACTTGTACGCGAGGATTTACTTCAATAAAGTAAAAATCATCACCTGAGACTAAAAATTCTACTGTCCCTGCATTGACATACTCTACGTGCTGCATCAGTTGTAACGCGGCTTCAGATAGTCTTTTTCGCATTTCTTCACTAAGTCCATAAGCAGGCGCTACTTCAACAACTTTTTGGTGCCTTCTTTGTACCGAACAGTCTCGTTCGTGTAGATGGACAATATTACCATGCGTATCGCCTAAAATTTGAACTTCAATATGTTTTGGGTGGTCAATATATTTCTCGATGTACAGTGCATCATTACCAAATGAATGAATAGCTTCAGATCTTGTACGATTGTAAGCTTCTTGAACGTCGCTTTGTTGATTGACGATCCGCATCCCTTTACCGCCACCACCACTGACTGCTTTTATAATCAAAGGATAGCCATATGTCTCTCCAAACGCATAGACATCTTCGACAGAGGATATTTTTCCATCTGTACCTGGAATAATATTCAAACCCGCTTCGATAGCCGTTTCACGCGCACGCGTTTTATTCCCAAACATATCCAAGTGTTTAAGTTCAGGTCCTATAAAAAGAATACCTTCATCTGCACAGCGTTTCGCAAATTCTTCATTCTCACTTAAAAATCCATATCCAGGATGGATAGCATCGACATTTTTTTCTTTTGCCAAAGATATAATACCTTCAATATCCAGGTAAGCTTGCGTTGGACTTTTTCCTTCACCAATTAAATAGGATTCATCCGCTTTTTGACGATGTAAGGTACTAATATCTTCCTTCGAATAAATACCGATTGTTTTGATTCCCAATTCATGACAAGCCCGCATAATTCGGATAGCAATCTCTCCACGATTTGCAACCAAAACTTTTTGTATCTTGTTCATTTAATCCTCTCCATTTCTTGTCAACTATACAAGAACTTACAGATTCCATTATATAGAAAATGAGAGAAGAAAAAAACACTTGTATTCTAAGCCTTATAGAATGATGAATTTCAATGGTTATATCGAAGAAAAAGTGTACGAAAACAAAATAATATAGTATGGTAGTAATAGAACAAATTAGGAGGACAAGAAGTTGGAACATATTTCAATTGAAGAGTTTCATCAATTAGTAAAAGAAAAAGGGGAAGAGAACGTAAATATTGTAGACGTTAGAACGCCTGAGAAATTCGCTAGTGCTCATATTAAAGGAGCGATCAATTTGCCCTTGAGCAAATTAGAAGAGAATTTAGAGCAGTTAGATAAAGAAAAACATTACTATGTGATTTGCCAAGCAGAACGTTTTTCACGCCAAGGAACTGAAATTTTAACAAACAATGGGTTCAAAGCAACCAATGTGACTGCTGGAATGAACGAATATCCAGGAGAAACCGTATCGAGTCATTCGTAAAGTAAAAGAGTGCTAGTATTCAAATGTTGAGTTCATTTACTCAAACGTGAATACTAGCACTTTATTTATTCATTCTTTTGTATATTTTGTTTTAGTTTTTTCACTACTTTTCTATCCGGAGTAACAAAGATGGTTTGCTGATTATCATAAATGACATAGCCAGGTTTAGCGCCGTTAGGTTTACGCACATTTTTTATTTGTGTATAGTCCACAGGAACAGAAGAAGACATACTAAATTTGCTGTGATATGCCGCCAAATGGGCAGCCTCTTCAATTGTTTGTTCACTTGGATGATCATCTCTAATGACGACGTGTGAACCAGGAATGTCTTTCGTATGCAGCCACCAATCTGATTTGTTTGCTGTTCGCATGGTGAGTTCATCATTTTGCTTATTGTTTTTCCCGACATAAATCAATGAACCATCTGATGAATAGTATTTTTCTGGCTTGCTTCTTTTTTGTTTTTTCTTTTTGTTTTGTTTCTGTTTTTTTAGGTAGCCTTCATCACGTAATTCATCTCTAATTTCTTCAATGTCTCCACTAGAAGCCACATCTAGCTGCGTCAGTACAGAATCGATATAATCAATTTCTTGTTTGGTTAATGGAATTTGCGTAGCTAAATGTTTTTTACGATTTTTCATTTTTTGATATCGATTAAAATACCATTGAGCATTTTCGGCAGGTGATTTTTGTGGATCTAATTCAATTTGAATGGGTTCATTATTAGCATAGAAATTCTCCAATTCAATTTCTTCCATCCCTTGTTCGACAAGATGCATAAAAGCAGTGAGTACTTCACCTTTTACGCGGTAAGAATCCGCATCATCAGCATTTTTATCTTCTCGCTCAAGTTTTTCGAGTTTCTTTACATTCTTTTTTCGTTCATTCTTTAATAGTTGTGCTAAATCGTTTGTTTGTTGGTGGACTCGATCTTTTTCTGCTTTATTTTCAAAATATTCATCTAGTAGTTCATACAATGTATCAAAGGTTATTTTGTCACCTTCAATTGAGTCATAGGGGAGGGCAGTGAAAGAAGAATGACTCCCCACTTCGGTTAATGTAGGAATATATTCATTATCGACGTAAGGCTGTAAAAAGTCATTGAAAACCTTCGACTTATTCACATCTGGTGAGTTTTCTATCTGATAAAGTAATTCTTTAGCCGAGTCTCTTCCAAATCCTTGAAACTGAGATTGAATAGATCGAATGCGTTCTTTATTGGATTCGCCATTTAATTCTAGTTGTCCAGAAAAGTCAAAAGGATTTATATTCTCTTGCTCCGGAGCAGAACGATATTCAGCTCCGGGTAACAACGTACGATAGCTGTTTAAACTAGGAGGGACATGTCGAATAGCTTCATAAATTTTGTTTTCCTTTTTATTTACTAATAATATATTGCTGTGACGTCCCATAATTTCAGCAATTAAATGGTAATGTTGTTCATCGCCCAGTTCATCTCTACCAGTAAAAATAAATTCAATGATTCGATCGTTTTCCTTTTGTTGAATATCGATTAACTTGGAATTTTCAATATACTTTCTTAATACCATACAAAATTGCGGTGGCTGTTGGGGGTTTTCGAATCGTAGATTGGTTAATTGAACTCGCGCGTATTGCGGATGAGCTGAAAGCATCAGTTGATGATTTTTTCGGTTCGCACGAATTCGAATAAGTAGTTCATTGTTAAATGGCTGATGTATTTTAGTAACTCGACCATTTAAAAGATTCTGTTTAAGTTCATGAACGATTGCATGAGTAAATAATCCATCAAAAGACATTAAATCACCTTCTATTAAGTATCCTATTTATTATATCATTTATGACATAGAGATGCACAAATTACAAGTTTTGAGATGTTAAGCGTTTAGTTACTACAAAAATTAAAAATCCGTTACAATGAGCATGGAACGTTTACATATAGGCCGTGTTATGGTATAGTTTTGCCATACAAATAAATAGTTTTATTAGTAAACTAATAGGGGGAAGAAAATGGCTCGTTCAGTTGACATTCAAGAGTTACTTGATAAATTAAATACATTCGATAATCAATTTTCACGTGTGAAGAGATTGATTTTAGATAAACAAAATTTAAATTCATCAACTGTTAATTTAATTTCAATTATCGGAAATGAAACAATGACCTTAAAACAAATTACAGAAATTAGTGAATTAGATAAATCAACAATCTCTCGTCAAATTAATGTATTAGTAAAGAATGGACTCGTTCTAAGAGAAACTGGCGAAGACAAACGCTATTCATTCTTTGAACTTTCAGAAGAAGCAAAAGGAATGTATAAACAGTATATTTCAGACTTTGTGGAATTTCTTGATTCGGCATTGATCGGGTGGTCTGAGGAAGAAAAACAAATGCTTTCTGTATTGATTGGCCGTGCTAACTATAGTATGTCTACCGCTCTAGCAAAAGATAAAGATATTAATTTATAAGGCAAAAGGTGATAGAAATGAGTAAAAACGAATCAAGAAAAGAGAGAAAAAAGAGAGAAAGACAAACGGGTAACGAATCTCGTACTGGGACAAAAAATGGAATCAGTCGTATTTATTACTATATCATTGGTTTTTTATTTTTAATTCTAATCTTATTGGTTGTTTTCATTTTTAGTAGAAGTGGAGATAACGTGGATTTAGAAGCGGATAATTCAGAAGAACCCGCTATCGTTCAAAATGATCAATCAGAAGATTCAGAGGCATCCAATAATGAACAGACAAATGACTCAGAGAATATTGCAGAAGAATCTGAAGATACTGATACAGAAGACGAAGAAAATACGGAAGATTCGCAAGACGCCCAGGAGGAAGAAGATAATCAGGATGAATCGGAAGAACCTGAAGAAAATATCGAAGAGATTCAACCTGGCGAATCAGTGACGGTTAACGAAGAAGTTCCACATGATCCTAATCATGCAATTAACTACAATGATGGATCAGCTGACCGTACAGCCATAAAAAATGAAGTGATGGCGGCCACCGGGTTAGGAAACGACTTAATCGAATGGTGGGTTGGTAACAATGGCCCTGGTCGTGTAGAGGCAACTGTCTCTAATCGAGAACAAAGTGAGATTTATCAAGTATATTTACAATTCGGTGATGGGAATTGGCATGTAACAAGCTATGAAAGACTATCGAGCGTTCCAAATAATTAAATGAAGTAGAATGGAGTTATGGTCTCATCATGAAGAATTTGGATAAGCAATTTGATCTTGCTCAAGAAATATTAGATATGACTGAAAAAGAAATAAAGAATCTAGCTCCAGTGAATATTTTAATGATTGGAAAAAGTGGAGTAGGAAAGAGTACATTAATCAACAGTGTTTTCCGTGAGCGGATTGCAGATACAGGAATCGGCAAACCAGTTACAAAGCATCTTCAAAAAATTACACGTGAAGATGTTCCAATCACAATTTATGATACAAGGGGATTGGAGTTAGATCCAACAGTACAGAAACTTGTAAAAGAAGAAATCTATTCATTGATTGAAGAGAAAAAAGGCACAGAAGAAGCTTTACATGTAGCTTATTATTGTATTCAAGCGACTTCTTCTAGGATAGAAGATTCAGAAATTCAATTGATACAAGAAATTTCTAAAAAAATTCCTGTTATTCTAGTGCTCACTCAATCGATTGGAGAACAAGCGAAAGACTTC
>DATGSY010000238.1:0-2864 GCA_035302125.1 Atopostipes sp. | reverse complement strand
GGCGCCAACGCCTACAGCAGCTGCTGAAATGGCAGTTCCTGTTCTTTCAGAAGAAATATTGAGACTAGAAGAGTATAACCAACGTCTTGTAAGGGCATTTCATGCCAAAATACAATATTTAAACAGTCAATTGACAAAAGTGACGAATTCTGTCATATTCAGGCAGCCTGAACGACTCTATGATGGTTATCTCCAAAATGTGGACCAACTTGAAAATAAGCTGCTTGCTGAAATCGAATCTTATTTAAAAGATCACAATCAAAAAGTGCAATTATTAAATCAACGGCTGAAGAGCTTACCTCTTCAATCATTTATTCAAGAGAAGTATAAGACGGTTGATTACTCTGTACAAAAACTACAGTTAAATTTAAATAGTTATTTAAAAGACAAACATCATCGTTTGAACCAAGCCATACAAGGTTTAGAACATTTATCGCCATTAAAAATTTTAGCGAGAGGCTATGCGGTCGTTGAACAAGACAACCAACTTGTTCGCACTATTGATGATGTAAACATTCATGAACCTTTACTCATCCAAATCCAAGATGGTGAAATAAAAACCGTTGTCGAAGAAGTTACCCGAAAGGAGAAAGAAAATGGCGAAGAAAGATAAAACATTTGATGAAGCTTTAGTCGATTTAGAAAAAATTGTTGAGAAATTAGAACAAGGGGATATTCCGCTTGAAGAGGCCTTAGATAAATTTCAAGAAGGCATTTCATTAAGTCGCGAGTTGAAAAAAACGTTACAAGAAGCTGAAGAAACGCTAGCTAAAGTCGTGACCGAAGAAGGCACTGAAGAAATATTTGAAGAAGAAAACTAAAATCCAAGAAATATGGTGATGAAAATGAAATTTAAAGCTTTTACAGAAAATAACTTAAAGGCATTTGATACATACCTATTAAGTCATATCCAATCCAAAAGCGGCACAGTACTAGAAGAAGCCATGAATTATTCATTGGATGCAAATGGAAAAAGGTTGCGTCCACTTTTATTACTAGCGGTTTTAGAATCATTTAATGTATCAGTAGAAAAAGGATATCCAGCAGCTGCAGCTCTGGAAATGGTTCACACGTATTCATTGATTCATGATGATTTGCCAGCGATGGATGATGATGAATTACGCCGTGGAAAGCCAACCAACCATATTCAGTTTAATGAAGCGACGGCGATTCTTGCTGGAGATGCTTTACTGTCTTTAGCGTTTGAAGTATTGACACAAGGCGATTTAAATGCAGAGATTAAAGTTCAGCTCGTTGAGCGTTTAGCAGTCACTTCTGGTTATAAAGGTATGGTCGGCGGTCAACAAGCAGATATCGATGGAGAAGAATTAGATTTAGAGTTAGCAGATATCGAAAGCATTCATCGTCGAAAAACAGGTGCGTTGATTGAAATGGCATCTGTTTCTAGTGGTTTAATTGCTGAGAAGTCAGAGGAGATTATTGAAAAATTAAAAGAACTTGCTAGTCAAATAGGAATCGCTTATCAAATTCGCGATGATATTTTAGATGTAGTAGGGACGGAAGAAGAATTAGGAAAAGGTGTCGCTACAGATGCTGCGCTTGGAAAAAGTACTTATCCTTCTATATTAGGACTTGAAGGGGCATTTGATGCATTAAATCGATGCTTAGATCAAGCAAAAGAAGCAATTAACCAAATTGCTGAATTAGATTCTGACTTTAAACCAGAATTGTTAATCAGTTTTGTAGATCAGTTATTACTTGAGGAGTATAAATAAGTGAAGAAGAAACGAGTAGATGAATTACTTCTTGAACAACATTTAATTGATTCTATTGAAGAAGCGCAGTCACATATTTTAGCTGGTAATGTATTTACAACAAAGGAAGTTAAAATTTTGACCGCCGGTGAGAAACTACCAATTGATACTGAATTGTATATTAAAGGTTTAGAGAAAAAGTATGTGAGTCGTGGCGGATTAAAACTTGAAAAAGCGATTGAGACGTTTCAGTTAGAATTAAAAAATAAAGTTGTATTAGACATCGGTGCCTCAACTGGTGGGTTTACCGATGTTTCTTTGAAGAACGGAGCTAAGCTAGTTTACGCCTTAGATGTAGGTACCAACCAATTAGCTTGGGAGTTACGCACACATAATCAGGTTGTAGTGATGGAAAAAACAAATTTTCGACACAGTAAATTAGAAGATTTTAAAGAAGGACAACCGGAACTTGCGACGATTGACGTTTCTTTTATTTCTTTAGAACTTATCTTCCCTCCATTATATCCCATATTAAAAAATAAAGGCGAAGTTGTGGCACTTATCAAACCTCAATTTGAAGCTTCTAAAGAAGATGTAGGCGAAGGCGGTATCGTAAAAGACCCGGCTGTTTATCGAGAAGTTTTGGAAAAAGTGATACAATTTGCAAAAGATCAAGCTTTTATTCTTCAAGACTTAACGATATCACCGATTACGGGATCAAAGGGGAATATTGAGTTCTTAGCTTATTTTATAAAAGATGGAATTGAAAAAGTTGCACCGAAAGAAATGATTGATTCTGTATTGGAAAACATCGAAAGTTTCGATATATAATGAGGTGGCGAATAATGTGTGAGGAGGGATTACGTGTTACTAGAATTGCATATTCATAATTTTGCGATTATTGAAGATATTTCTTTGGAGTTCCATAGCGGAATGACCGTGCTAACTGGTGAAACAGGTGCCGGTAAGTCGATTATAATTGATGCCGTAAGTTTACTAGCCGGAGGACGTGGATCCGCGGATTTTGTTCGACATGGAACAAAAAAGTGTACGCTTGAGGGACATTTTACTATGCCAAATAGTGATGATTTAAGTCGTTTGTTAGACCAAGAGGCGATTGATGCCGATCCTGAACTTTTAGTCATACAG
>DATGSY010000237.1:0-3082 GCA_035302125.1 Atopostipes sp. | reverse complement strand
TGGGGATAGCCACAGGAGCGCCACCTTTAGGTTATTTGACACTGTATGTTCTAGGCTTTACTTTACCTTTCTTGATCCTCACGTATTTTGTCGGAAGTATGGATGCAATCTTAAAGCATACAGAGAGATTTATGAAAATAGGTGGCGTATTAATGGTGATAATGGGCTTATTGTTATTGACCGGTTATTTAGAATACTTTTCAGAAGTGATTGCCCGTTTACTACAAGACACCCCCTTTGAATTACTAGGATAAAAGGAGACAGAGTTTATGAAGAAAAAAGCGCTATGGATTTTAATTATTGCAGTGTTTGGTTTTATTATTTATGACTATATTTCTACTTCGAATAAAGAACAAGCAGCATTAGAAGAAGCTCAGCAAACTTCTGAAAGAGTAGCACCAGAAGAAAATGGACAAGAACTAACAACAGAAGAAGATGCAGTTGATCTTCCAGAAGATATGGAAGATTTATCCGAAGAAGAATTCAATGAAATTCTTGAAGCATACGGAAATAATCATGCAGGAGAAGGATCGGCTGTTCAATTTGGTGCAGAGCCAGGGTATACCGCTTATGACTTTTATTTAGAAGATATGAATGGCAATTTCGCCAGCTTATCTGACTATAGAGGGAAAAAAGTATTCCTAAATTTCTGGGCAAGTTGGTGTCCGCCATGTCGCGTAGAGATGCCACATCTACAAGCTTTTGCAGAAGAAAATGATGATGTCGTCGTTTTAGGTGTCAACGTTACGTCTTCTGAAAGTGACATCGCAAATGTAGAAGCCTTTGTGGAAGAATTCGGTCTGACTTTTCCGAATTTTTATGGAAATGAAGAACTCTATTATCTTTACCATGTGCAGTCACTACCCACATCCTACTTTATTGACAGTAATGGTGTAGTAAATGAAGCGGTGATTGGGCCCGTCACGCAAGATATACTAGAGGCACGTTTTTCAATGATGGAGTAAAAAAGAAATAAGTCTTATACAATAAAGGATAGGATTTGATTTTTTGGATAAAAGAAAAGCTCATGATAGGATGAACATAGTTTAAAAAAGAATCCGAGGAACGATATAAATGTCAAAGTTGAATATGCAATGGTCCGGCGATAGTACAGGTAACGGCACGTTTGTAAAAGAAAATAGCAGCGAGAAAGTAAATATAGCCATTCCCGAAGAAAAAGGTGGGAGTGGGCAAGGGTTTGCACCCAGAGAACTACTGGGATCTTCAGCCGGCGCTTGCTTCAGTATGACCTTAGTCAGTTTGATGGATATTCGAAGTCTTCCTGTAGACGATTTCTCCATGAAAACAGAAGGGGTTAATACAGGCGAGAATTTTGAAATCACCCATTATCCTAAAATAGTGCTTTCAAAAGATGCGACAGATAAAGATTATACAGGTGTGGAAAGAGCCATACCATCAGCGGACAAACGTTGTACGGTCGGAAATGTTTTGAAAGAAGCAGGCGTTAAAATAGAAATAAAACCCGAAATATCTGTTGGATAAATCAATCCCATATCCATGCGGAAGCTAAGCAGTTTTATAGACTGCAGGCTTCCGTGTTTTTGTATAAAATTAAGATAGAACTGTGATAGTTCTATTTACAATGAAGGCAAGGAAAATAGTTCAGTTTCGGAATAAATACCTTGATTTCGAACTAAAAACCTGTTATTATAATCATTGTGTTCAAATTAAACAATAGGTATAGAGGAGAAGATTTAAATGTCACAATTAACAGAATTAGTTAAAGATCGTCGTACACACTACGCGATTGGAAATAATACTGAATTATCAAATGAAGAAATTGCGAACCGTATTACAGAAGTTGTAAGAGACGTTCCAACGGCCTTCAACAGCCAAACAACTCGTGTAGCAGTTGTTTTTGGAGAAGAAAACGTTAAGCTATGGGACCACATCTTAGACGTACAAAAAGACGTTTTACAAGGTGAAATGTGGGACATGATGTCAGGTGTTATGGAAGGGGCTAAAGGCGGAGTAGGAACTGTTCTCTTCTTTGAAGACCTTGATGCTGTAGAAAATAACATGCCTGTAAATGGAGAGCGTGCAGAGGTTTACAAGCAAAACAATAACGCAAACGCTCAATACGCAACTTGGTTAGCGATTACTGAACTAGGTTTAGGCGGAAGCTTACAGCACTTTAACGTTGGTTATGAGCAAGGATTCGACAAATCTGTTAAAGAATTGTTAGACTTGCCAGAGCGTTGGGAACTACAAGCGCAAATGCCATTCGGTTCAATTGAAGGCGAAGTAACAGAAAAAGAATACATCGCGGATACTGACCGTGTAGCTGTTCGTGGCAACTAATTTTTAAATCAGATAATTAACTAAGCACTTACTTAACGGTAGGTGCTTTTTTCTTTGGTTTTCTTCCAAATTATTGATACGATTAAAAACATATTAAAAATAAATCAGTAGAAGAGGGCTTTACATATGGAAGAATTGTATACACAGATTTCAGAATATCTTAACACCCAACAAGAAGAAATGGTTTCTTTACTCAAAAGAATTGTAAACATCGAGAGTGGACCGGATCAACCACAGGGTGCGAACGAAATTTTAGCGATTTTTAAAGAAGAATTTGATGCATTAGGGCTAGCTTCACGTGTCATTGAAATGGAAAACGTTGGAAATGTCCTGGTGTCAGAATACACACCAGAAGCTGTAGAAAATGACCGTCCAATTGTTTTAAGTGGACACATGGACACGGTGTTTCAGGCAGGAGTTTTAGAGGAACATGCCTTTAGAGAAACAGAGGACAATTTTGCCAAAGGTGCGGGAATTGTAGACATGAAGGGTGGATTAGTGATCGCTTTACATACACTAAAAGCATTGATTCATACCGGTTATAAAAAGCATCCTATTAAAATGCTCTTCATCAGTGATGAAGAAACCCTTCACCGTTATTCGAATACGAATGAAGTAATGCTTGATGAACTAAAAGGTGCAGCTATGCTGTTAAATTTTGAGCCAGCTTTAAAGCCGGAACAAATGACCGTCAGCCGAAAAGGCGCTGCCATGGTTCGTCTGGATGTCGAAGGGATTGCAGCTCACTCAGGGAGCGGTG
>DATGSY010000236.1:0-7262 GCA_035302125.1 Atopostipes sp. | reverse complement strand
ATTATTGACATCATTTTATCTGCTGAAAGTTTAACAGACTTGGTTGGTAAAATGGAAGTTATTGGCATGATTGTCCAAAATAACAATAATATTATGGAAGAACAAATTGCAGACCGTAAAAAAATCGAAGATGCAAGAGTTCAAATCGATGAAGCTAAAACTGAAACAGAAAATGTAAAAGCGGGCATGGAAGAGAATCGCAACCAATTAGTTGCTCAACGAAAAGAATTAGATAAAAAAGTTCAACTCGTTACTGAGAAATATAACTTGACAAGTGGCGAGCGAGACAAATTATTATCAAAACAGCGAGATGTTGCTTCTCAAACTGAAAAAATTAGCAATCAGATGAAAGCTGAAAGAGAACGAATTGCTGCTGAAAAAGCACGAAAAGAAGAAGAGGCACGTAAAGCTGCGGAAGCACAACGCCAAGCACAATTAGCGGCTCAAAGAGAAGCAGAGAAGAAGAAACAAGTTCAAACAGCCTCTTCATCAGCCAGTTCTTCTTCATCAACCTCTGCGTCAACGCCTGCACCAGCACCAAATCCAGCACCATCGAATAGTGGCGGTTGGGTAAGACCTTCAGGAGGTTATGTAACATCTGAATATGGTTATAGATTCCACCCCGTTCATAAAGTGAACAGATTACATGCAGGAATTGATATCGGTGGAGGCGGCCCTATCGTTGCTGCTAAATCCGGAACAGTGATTGCTGCAAGTTATCACTTCTCACTTGGTTACCATGTCAGAATCGATCATGGTGGCGGATTGACGACGGTTTATGGACATATGAAACCTGATTTAAGAGTATCTGCAGGACAATCGGTATCTGCTGGTCAACGAATTGGTACAATGGGTACAACAGGTACTTCAACTGGGGTTCACTTGCATTTTGAAGTTCGTCAAAATGGTGCACCACAAAACCCTAGAAATTACGTTGGATTTTAAATAACTGAATAAAACACATTGAGTCAAGCAGGGAGATTTGATTCAGTGTGTTTTTTTATGTTTTTATTTTGTTTTCTTATTTAAATGCATTTAGAAAATAAAAACGGTATGATGAATAGGCAGACTAATATATGAGGTGAAAAAAGATGCTTCACATAACATCATTGAACAATCAACAAGTCAAAGATTGGAAAAAATTGAGTTTGAAGAAAGAAAGAGTCAAACAACAGGCTTATTTAGTTGAAGGCTTTCATTTAGTCGAAGAAGCTTTAGAGTACAAAAAGGACAAGGTTAAACAGGTCATTATTCGCGAAGATCTTTTAGAAGATGAGAACTTTTTACGATTAGAGATTGAAGAGGAACGACTCGTAATCATTACTATCAATATTGCAGATGAAATGAGTCAAACGGAAACCACTCAAGGGATATTTGCCGAATTGGAAATTGAGCCACTTAACTTTCCATCAAGTATAAATGGTCCGATACTCTTACTAGATGCAGTCCAAGACCCTGGTAATGTAGGGACAATGGTACGCACTGCGGATGCTGCTGGTTTTCAAGGCGTCTTTTTCGGGAAAGGAACTGTAGATCTTTATAATCCCAAAACATTAAGAGGGGCACAAGGCAGTCATTTTCATTTAGAAACTTATGAAGGAGACTTAAAAGATTTCATCCTTCAATTTAGGGAAGAAGGTTATCCGGTATTTGGTACAGCTTTAAATGAGGATGCAGTTTCTTATAAAGAAGTTTTTGTGGACGAACCATTTGCATTAGTTGTTGGAAATGAAGGTGCTGGAATTAATGAAGCAATCATCCATGAACTAGACCAAAATATCTTCATTCCGATGCATGGACAATCTGAATCATTAAATGTAGCCGTTGCTGCTGGTATTTTAATGTTTCATTTAACCAATTGAGAGAAAAGTTTAATTATATAAGGAGAGATGTTAGTTATGTCAAAAACGATTCTTGTACATCAAGAGCTTTACCCTGAACAAATTAAAGAATTAAAAGAATTAGCTTCTGATTATCAGGTAGTAGAATCTTTAGAAGAAACGAATCCTGAAGATGTTGAGATTATTATCGGATGGTCAGAAAAATTGACTGAAATTGCTGAAAGAGAAGATACTCGTCTAAAGTGGGTCCAATATGCCTATGCAGGTGTCAACAAATTACCATTAAAACTCTTCTCAGAAAAAGATATTTTACTCACAAGCGGTAGCGGAATCCATGCTTACAGTGTAAGTGAAACGGCCATCGGATTGTTGCTTGGCATGACCAGAGAAATTGTCAAATCAGCGAAAGACCAAGAAAATGAAAGATGGAATCCTAGTCCGAATTTATACGAATTAAATGGAAAATCCATAATGATTGTTGGAGCTGGAAAAATTGGCGTTCAATTAGGAAGACTGGCTAAAGCTTTTGGTATGCACACAATCGGCATTAACCGAAGTGGTCGAGAAATTGAAAATATGGACGAGCAGTACGTGCAAGAAGAACTTGAAGAGGTCATTCATAAAGCCGATATTGTGGTGAACATTCTTCCGCTCACAAATGAAACAGAAGCCCTTTATGATAAAGAGCTCTTTCAAAAAATGAAAGATGATGTCGTTTTTATTAATGTAGGCCGAGGCGAGTCTGTCGTCACTGCCGATTTAATTGAGGCTTTGGATAGTGGCAAAGTACGCTGCGCGGGCTTAGATGTATTTGAAGAAGAACCTCTGCCGAAAGGACATCCCTTGTGGCAGCATGATAAAGTCCTGATGACCCCACATATCGCAGGGAACGTTGAATCGTATCCGAAGTATATTTATCCGATCTTCAAAGAGAATTTTAAAGCATATTTGGCTGGAGAAGAACTCCCAAGAAACCTAGTGGAGCTTGAAGAAGGTTATTAATATTGATTTTTTTATCTTTCATTAAGAAGAGTTTAAAAAGTCATGTAATATTGTGTAATTTTATACAAAACACTTTAATTTTTTTGAACTTTCTGTATAATAGAATCTGTTATGGCACTTTAACCAACAAATTGCATAACATACACGTTTTTAGCATACAACGCTTCAATTACTCGCAACTAACTTAAAGGAGAATGTTGATGGAGTTCGTTCGTGAAATATGGGAAAACGACCTTGAATACATGGCTATAATAGAAGATTTATTAGAGAATGAACAATTACTTAAATTAGACAATATCACACATCATCATTATACAACTCGATTAATACACAGCTTATTTGTTTCTTATGTCAGTTATAAAATAGCAAAATCTAGAGGTTTAGATTATGTTTCTACCGCTAGAGCCGGATTGTTACATGATTTCTTCTTAGAAAATCGACAAGAAGTTGAGCAATTGGGACTTGGTTCTCACAACTCCGCTCATCCAAAAATAGCGTTAAAAAATGCACAGAAGATTACTGAAATCAATGATCTTGAAAAAGACATTATTCTGAAACATATGTTTTTATGCACGCCAAGATGTGGCGTCCCACGCTATAAGGAAAGTTTTATAGTCACTTTAGTGGATAAATACTGTGCAATTTCTGAAGTTTCAACGCCAACGCGCGATTGGTTCAAAGAATTTATTGCTGTTTTACAATCAAAAGTCTCTTATAGTTAATCACTGTATCTAATGATAAAACATTTCGACTCTATATCATCACTTTAGATGGTATAGAGTTTTCTTTTATTTAAACACTTTGATATGATAAGTAATGATAGACATACAAATCAATTTATTTATTAAAGCTTCCAGTAGAACAAGGAGATGCCTAAATGACAGAAAACAGCCAAAACGTAGAATATTATTTTGAAGAATTATTCGAGGCAGTCAGTAATGATGACTTAGATCGGTTCCGTGAAATTTTTCTATCCCTACACGAAAGAGACCAGCAAGAACTTTTTCATTTATTATATCCAGAAAAGAAACGAAAAATCGCTGATTTTCTCACGCCCGAAGAGTTTGCTGAAATTTTTGAATGGATGGACATAGAAAATCAAGAAGCAGCGGTGACTTATTTACCAAAAGAATATATTGTTTCTGTTTTCAACTATTTACCAACAGATACGTTAGCAACTTTTGTATTTTCAACACCAAATCCAAATGTCGCTGATTTATTAAAATTGATGGATAAAGATGAATTTGATCGACTACAAGAAGTCCTTTCTTATGAACAAGAAACGGCCGGATCGATTATGACCAAGGAATATTTTTACGTTCATGAGGATGAAACACCTCAAGAAGTCATTGAAAACATTCGAAACTTTGGTGAACGTGCCGAAACGATTTATTACTTGTACGTAGTTGATACGATGCATCGATTAAAAGGAGTTTTGTCTTTACGTGATTTACTATTAGCTCCTGCTGGTCAGCCCATCTCTGAAGTGATGAGTTCGCATATTATTTCAGTACTTGTGAGTGAGGATCAGGAAGAAGTCGCCAATATTATTCAAGATTATGACCTAATCGCTATACCGGTCATTACGAATGACCAGCGTTTAGTTGGAATAATTACGGTTGACGATATTATGGATGTTGTTGAACTTGAGGCGACGGAAGATTTCCAAGAATTCGCGGGTATTTCGACACCTAAAGCTACAGAGCCAGTTGAAGCAGAAAGTCCTTTTACAGCCGCAAAAAGTCGTGCCCCTTGGATTATTATATTGCTTTTTCTAAGTATGATTAGTGGTGGGTTAATTAGTTTCTTTGAAGAAACTCTGGCCGCAGTTGTCTCGCTGGCTGCATTTATTCCATTAATTATGGCTACAGCAGGGAATGTAGGTACACAGTCTTTAGCAGTAGCGGTTCGAAATATGAATATTGAAGATGACGAATCTAGAAACCTAAAAGAGATTTTAATAAATGAAGCAAAGACTGGAGTTTTAATTGGTAGTATTTCCGGCGTTATTATTTTTCTATTGGTTTTAATTTTGTATCGTGATTTCATGTTAGCCTTTATCGTTGGGATTTCAATTTTCTTATCGATTATTGTTTCGGCAGTCATAGGGACATTAATTCCTGATGTCATTCAAAAAATGAATTTTGATCCAGCAGTCGCAAGTGGCCCTTTTATAACCACAATCAATGATACTTTAGGTTTACTTATATATTTCGCCATTGCAACAATATTATTAACTCTTCTAAATTAAGCTCGTTTAAACCAAAGAAAAGGATTAAAAAAGGCTAGTGTTTAAAGAAATATAAAATCGGCTACCCCTTTTTAAAAATCTTTGCTATAATAAGATTTGTTCGAAAAATAAAAAGAAATAAATAAAAAATAAAGGCAAAAAAGAGTACCTTATTTGAATTTTACAGAGAATAAATACTAAGGCTGAAAGTATTTATAGAGGAGAATAAGCGAAGTTCACTTTTGCCGCTCGAAATTTTCTATCATTTAATAAATAGAGTTCGAATAATTGGTGGAACACCCGGTTTGCGCCGTTATGCAGATTGAAGTGCAAAGAAGTCGTTTTGACTTTTTTGAACTAGGGTGGTACCGCGTTAACCTCGTCCCTTTTTGGGATGGGGTTATTTTTGTTTAAAAGATTTGGATGATAAAGCTATAAAATGAGAAAGGAAGAAGAGCGTGGATTTAAAAACGAGATTAGAAGAACTGGCTGAACAATCTAAGGCAGCGATTCAAAACAGTGAATCTGTCGAAGCTGTTGAAGAGTTGCGTATTCAGTTACTAGGAAAAAAAGGAAAGTTAACTGAATTATTGAAAATGATGAAAGATTTGGATAAGAGCGAGCGACCGGTGATTGGAAAGCTGGCCAATGAAATTCGTGATGATTTAACCACACGTATTGCAGACAAAAAAGAAGAGCTTGCTCAACAGGCTTTAGAAGAACAATTGCTTGAAGAAACGATTGATGTCACCCTTCCAGGTCGTGAATTTAAACGTGGACAAACGCATGTGATTCACCAAGTGATGGAAGAGATGGAGGATCTGTTCTTGGGGATGGGGTATAACATTATTGGAGGGACGGAAATTGTTTCTGATTACCTGAACTTTGAACGAGTCAATGTCCCGCAAGACCATCCAGCAAGAGACATGCAAGATTCCTTTTATATCGATGAACACTATTTATTAAGAACGCAAACCTCAGCGGTTCAGCCTTTAGTCATTGAAGAGCATGATTTTACAACAGGCCCTTTAAAAGTCATTAGTCCAGGAAAGGTGTATCGTCGAGACTCAGATGATGCGACACATTCGCACCAGTTCCACCAAATTGAAGGAATTGTTGTGGATGAAAATATTACAATGTCTGACTTAATGGGTACCTTGGAGGTCATGTCGAAAAAAATCTTCGGACCAGACCGAGAAGTACGTTTCCGTCCAAGTTATTTCCCGTTTACTGAGCCATCTGTTGAGGTAGATGTTAGTTGCTTTAAGTGTGGTGGTTCTGGCTGTAACGTTTGCAAACAAAGTGGTTGGATTGAAATTTTAGGGGCTGGGATGATTCATCCAAACGTCCTTGAAATGAGTAATGTTGATTCTAAAAAATACTCAGGCTTTGCTTTTGGTGTCGGACCGGACCGTATGGCGATGTTGAAATATGGTGTGGACGATATCCGTCATTTTTATTTAAATGATCAGCGATTCCTCAGTCAGTTTAAAGCGAAAGGAGATGCATAATGTTAGTTTCATTTAATTGGTTAAAAGATTATTTAGATTTATCAAAGATTACACCAGAGGAATTAGGTGAAGAATTTACTCTAGGTGGGCTGGAAGTTGAAACGATTCTGAAATTAGGCGAAGGACTTGACCATTTAGTCGTTGGATATGTTGAAACTTGTGAACCGATTGAAGGATCCGATCATTTGCATAAGACAACAGTAAATATCGGAAATGAAATTCTTCCCATTGTTTGTGGGGCGCCAAATATTGCAGTTGGACAAAAAGTGATTGTTGCTAAAGTAGGTGCTGTATTACCGGGCGACTTTGAAATAAAAGCAACCAAAATCATGGATGAGCCTTCAAAAGGTATGATTGTTTCTTTAGATGAACTAGGGTTTCCTGATTCCATTATTCCAAAACATGCTGAAGACGGTATTTATGTTTTAGATGAGAAAGCTGAAGTAGGAGAAGACGCTCGTCCATATATTGGTTTGGACGATGCAATCTTTGAATTTGATTTAACGCCAAACCGTGCAGATGCATTAAGTATGCGTGGTGTAGCTTATGAAGTTGGTGCTTTATTAGATCAAGTACCCTCCTTTAAAGAAATTGAATTAAAAGAAGACGATGCGGAAAAAGTTGAGGATTACGTGTCTGTTTCTGTAGAGAATGAAGAAGATACCCTTGATTACCGTA
>DATGSY010000235.1:0-2159 GCA_035302125.1 Atopostipes sp. | reverse complement strand
ACTGTTAATCAGCCTCCAACTGTCGTTAAACGTGATGGGCAGCATGTTCCTTTCGATGGTGTAAAGATCAAAATTGCGATTGAAAAAGCCAATAATGAAACAAAAGAGCTTACGGAAAAAGAAGTTACACAAGTAGCGGATACAGTCGTTCAAAAAATAACGAAAGAAATCATCGAAGTGGAAGAAATTCAAGATATGGTGGAAGTAGAATTAATTGCCCATAATTTTCCAAAAACTGCCAAAGCTTACATTTTATATCGCGACAAACAACATCAATTGAGAAAGCGCGACATTTTTAAACCAAGAAAACACCTAAAACCTTATGAGTATCCGGAGCTTGAATCGTATAAAGAAGCGATCCAGCATTCCTACTGGTTGCATACGGAATACAATTACACGAGCGATATTCAAGACTATAAAGTAAACGTCCAACCACATGAACGGACGGCTATCCGCAATGCGATGCTGGCCATCTCCCAAGTTGAAGTGAGTGTTAAAACATTCTGGGCGAAGTTATACGATCGTTTACCCAAACCAGAACTTGCAAATGTGGGCATGACCTTTGCAGAATCTGAAGTACGCCACAGTGATGCTTATTCACATCTTTTAGAATTACTCGGCTTAAACAGTATATTTGAAAAAATAGAAGATATTCCTGTTTTAAATCAACGTGTAGACTATTTAAATGCGCATATTCATTATTCACAGACAGGGTCTGACCGTGATTATGCCATTTCAGTGTTACTGTTTTCTGCCTTTATTGAACATATCTCTTTATTTAGCCAATTCTTAATTATCATGAGCTTTAATAAGCACAAAAATTTATTTAGTGGTATCTCAAATGTGATTGAAGCCACTTCTAAAGAAGAGCAGCTACATGGTGAATTCGGTATAGATTTAATTAATACTATTCGAGAAGAAAATCCGGGATGGTTTGATGAAAAAATGGCGGAAGAAGTTTATACACTATGTCAAGATGCGTATACATCGGAAAAAGAGGTCTTGGATTGGATTTACGAAGATGGGGAAATCGACTTCATGCCAAAATATACCGTACAAGAATTTATCAAAAACCGTTTAAACAATTCACTGGAAGCAATAGGTTTGGAACGTATTTTCGAAACAGATACGGCTGAAGTTGAAAAAACACTGTGGTTTGATGAAGAAATTGTCAGTACAAAACATGTTGATTTCTTTGAAAAACGCTCAGTTAATTACACAAAACGTTCTCAGTCCGTTACAGCAGACGATTTATTTTAATTTCAAATTAGGAGGATATATGCATGGAAACAGTTAAAACTAGAACATACGAGCCATTTTATTGGCTGACAGAAGACAGTCAAACATTTTTATCGAGAGGCTATCTCCAAGAAGGGCAAGGCGCGAAAGAACGCATTCGTAATATCGCCGACCGTGCCGAAGAAATATTAGGAGAAGAGGGATTTGCTGATAAATTTTATACCTATATGAGTAAAGGGTATTATTCTTTATCGACACCCGTTTGGACAAATTTTGGGACGGATCGTGGCTTCCCGATTAGTTGTTTTGGAAGTACACCTACGGACAATATGGCAAGCATCTTATATACCGCTTCTGAAGTCGGCATGATGAGTAAATATGGTGGAGGAACTTCAGGATATTTTGGTCATTTACGACCACGTGGGTCTGAGATTACCAATAACGGGCAATCAAGCGGTGCAGTTCATTTCGTGAAGTTATTTGAACAAATGACAGACACCGTCAGTCAAGGTTCTAGTCGACGCGGGCGATTTGCGGCGTATTTACCAATTGATCACCCAGATATTGAAGAATTTTTGGAAATTGGTGTGGAAGGAAACGATATTCAAGATGTCAATCATGCAGTTACAGTAACAAACGATTGGATGAAAGAAATGATCGCAGGAGATCAAGAAAAACGTGAAATTTGGGCAAAGGTTCTTCAAAGACGCGTGGAAATGGGTTACCCTTATATCTTTTTCACGGATACGGTGAATGAAAATAAACCCGAATGGTATAAAGACTATCCAATCACGCATTCGAATTTATGTAGTGAAATCGCCTTGCCGGATAATGAAGAATGGTCTTTTGTTTGTAATTTATCTTCCATGAATGTCCTCCACTATGATGAGTGGAAAGATACAGATGCAGTAGAAACTATG
>DATGSY010000234.1:0-2476 GCA_035302125.1 Atopostipes sp. | reverse complement strand
CAAATGTTTGTATATGAATTATACCGAACACCCATTCCGGTGTCAATGAATCTTTTAAAAAGTAAAGTATGTTTTTCTTTTGAATTAAAAATGAACGTTTTCTTAAAAAGCGGTTAAAAAGGTAAGGATTCACTGTGTAGTCAGTACATCATCTGGCAATTAACCGTTTTTTGTGCTAATATTAGTTAGTCAAAAGTCAAAGAAGCAAGATTAAACATTATACGGTGATAGGACATAGTTTCTAAGCCTTTCCTTTTTGAGCACAAATAAAGGAGACTTAAAACCTATGTCCTTTTTTTAAAGAAAGAGGTGAAGTATCTTGACAAATGAAGCAGTAGAACATGTAAAAGAGGCAGAATCCACAGTTCAAAAGATACGCCAAAATGCGAATGAGAAAATTGATTCAATTAAAGCAAACAGAGACAACCAGGTTGAACAAATCAATCGTGAGCTTGAAGATGAAATAAGATCTTTTAAAAAAGAACAACGTCAAAGATTCGAAGAAAATCATGAAAAACGCATCCAAGAAAACAAACAACGTGTAAAAGACGAAGCTGAACGATATCAAAACATCTATGAAAGTAAAGAGGAAGAATTATCTAGTTACATTGTGAGAGAGGTGTTAAAACAATATGGCAATTAGTAAAATGAAGAAACTAACATTACTTGCTGAAAAAGAATACTTGGAAGAAGTAATGTTATCTCTACAAAGCTATCAAGCTGTTGAAATTATTCCAGCTGACACCGCTATACAAAATGAACTAGTTAATCAATATTTCGAACAGGAAGAATTAGATTCAATAGATGAAAATAGTAATGACCGATATGAAGAACAATTTGAAATTGAATCGAATAAAAATGAAATCAGTCGAATAACTAGTCAGCTTGATGATGTAGAAGAGAGTATTGAATTTTTGGAAGATATCTTGCCAAAACCAGGATTTTTTGCAAGTTTAAATCAAGAAAGAGAAACGTTATCTTTAAAAGATTTACATGACTACATGTCAGATGTAAATGTTCATTCGTTAATCAGTGAAGCTCAAGCTTTAAGAAGACGAGTCAGTGAATTGCGTGAGCAAAAAGAGGATTTAGAAAGTGAGAGAGACTTTTTAAATCAATGGCGCTTTTTGGATTTTAATCCAAAAGAACTTAAAGATTTTAAAATGACACGTGCTGTTGTAGGAAATATTGATACAGAACGTTATGAAGATTTAGAAGATGATTTAAGCCATTATAGCGAGATTTATATGGAAACTCTTCATTATACAGAAGAAGAAACCTATTTGTTAGTCATTCTTTCTAATGAAGAAGCGCACGATGTCGAGCAAACTTTAATCCGAAATCGATTTGAACGATTAGACTACAAATATGATTGTTTACCAAAAGAAGAATTATCTAGAACTAAAGAAGATATTCGACAAGTGAATGAGCAATTAGACGGAATCAAAAGCAAAAGAAATGATTACCAGAAACTGCTCAAAGATTTGAAGTTTTCGGAAGAGCATTTATTTAATGTCCGTGAACGACTTAAGGCCAAAGACGATGTCTTAATAAGTGAACACTTATTTGTGTTAAGTGGATGGATTGAAGAAAATGTCGTAGAAAAGCAAATCCGTAATCTTGAAGAAATCATAGGTAAAGCGAATATGTATACCTTCATTGAAGAAGTCAATGAAAAAGAAACAGATGAGGTACCGATTAAGTACAACAATAATCGGACGACTAGTGCGTTTGAAAATGTAGTATCCATGTACAGTACTCCAAGTTACAATGAACTAGATCCAACTCCTTTTGTACAACCATTCTCCATTTTATTCTTCGGAATGATGACTGCTGATGCGGGATATGGATTATTAGGATTAGTTGTTACTTTTCTCGCGTTGAAATTTTTAAACTTGTCTTCAGGAATGAGAAAGAACATTGAATTATTTGTCCAATTAATGATCGGAACGACCTTAGCAGGATTATTCTTTGGGACTTTCTTCGGATTCGAATTGCCATTTCAAGTAATGTCTATAACGGGGCAGTTGCTAGAAGTCATGGTTCTGTCCATCGGAATTGGAATTGTTCACCTTCTGCTAGGCTTATTCTTAAATACTTATAACAACAATCGACATAATAACTATGCGGAAAGTTTTATGAGTGGCTATTCTTGGATGTTGGTTCTTTTAAGTGCTGTTGCAATGGCGGTTAATGCTTACTTGGGTGGTCCTGAAGTGGTGTACACAATAAGTATAGCTGTAATAGCCTTAAGTTTAGTTGGATCAATTTTAGTCAGTATCTTTTCAAATGAAAATAAACTCGCTGGTTTAGGAGAAGGGCTTTTTGGATTATTCGATGTTACCAGCTATATTGGGGATGTCATTAGTTATACTCGATTGACTGCACTAGGCGTAGCCAGCGCGAACATCGGAATGGCGTTTAACTTAATTATAGGGTTGCTGCCCCCAGTAGCTAGATTTACAATAGGGATTTT
>DATGSY010000233.1:0-2621 GCA_035302125.1 Atopostipes sp. | reverse complement strand
GTAAAACGTTATCCGTTATTGATCCAGATACAGGAGAATACCGGAAGGTCTATGTTTTTATCGCTACCTTGCCCTGTTCACAGCTGTTTTATGTTGAGGGCTCTTATCCTATGGACTTACCTTCGTGGATTCGGCTGCATCAGCATGCCTTTGATTTTTTCGGAGGGACTCCACAGATCCTTGTCCCCGACAATTTAAAAACAGGCGTCACTAAACACACGAGTAATGAACTCGTGCTAAACAAGACGTATGCGGAGATGGCTGAGCATTATAATACAGTTATTATGCCGGCTCGGGTCCGGTCTCCTAAAGATAAAGCCAGTGTAGAAGGATCAGTCAATATCGTCACTACATGGGTCATCCAGGCTTTGAGAAACATGAAGTTTTTCTCAATTGAAGAATTAAACAGAAAAGTTTCAAAAAAATTGGATGAACTAAACAATCGGCCTTTTCAAAATCGAAAGGGGTCGCGATGGTCGGCATTTTTGGAAGAAGAGAAATTTGCGCTTTCTCCTCTTCCGGCCACACTATACCGATTATCTGAATGGCGTACCGCTAGGGTACGGCCAGATTATCATATCTCTATTGACAGCATGTTTTATTCGGTTCCCTTTGAACTGATCGGGAAAGAAGTAGATGTCAAAGTTTCAGATAGCATCATTGAGATTTATTACAATCATTTAAGAGCTGCTTCTCACCAGACATTATATGGAAAATTCGGACAATTCTCTACCTTAAAAGAACATATGCCGCAAAATCATCGGTTGTACCTGGAACAAACACCTGAAGAAGCGATTAAATGGGCTTCAGAGATGGGCGAGTATACGCTCAAAGTCGTTTCATTCATTCTCGAGCAGTATGACGTGGAGAAACAAGCTTTGAACGCAATCTTCAGCTTAAAGAAGCTTGAAAGGAATTATACGACTTACGAGATTGAACGAGCATGCCGGGATGTGTTAAAGGCAACCAATCGACCAACGGTCAAAAGCGTGCAAACAATTATCCGCTCCAATAAAAAAGACGACGAACAAAAATCCAGTCAGATTAAGCCAAGAAAAACCGACGAAAAATACGGCTTTACTCGTGGAGCAGCTTACTATGGAGGTAGAGACCAATGAACCAACAAAACTATGACAAACTTAAGAAACTCAGATTATCTGGAATGGCTGATGCTTATGAGACGTTACTCGAAAATCCGTCCTACAAGGATTTAACTTTCGACGAATTATTAGCGATTATGATCGATCAAGAAGATTCCGTTCGTAAAAGCAATAAGTTGAATCCGTTACTCAAGCAAGCACAATTCAACGTCAAAGCCTCTATAGAGGAAATTCAGTATGATGCCGATCGAAAACTGAATAAAGAGCTCCTCATGAAGTTGTCTACGGGGGAGTACATTTTGAATGGTCGGAATATTATTTTTAAAGGTGTTTCAGGGGCAGGGAAAACATGGTTGGCTACGGCCTTCGGTGTGCAAGCCTGTCGGCAATTCCACACCGTTCGTTACGTTCGTTTGCCTAATCTACTGGAAGAATTCAAAATTGCGAAGCACCAAGCTGATGGCAGAGTTACACCAAACTTATGAAAAAACTAATTAAAGTAGACCTTCTTATTTTGGATGAATGGCTTCTATATGAACTTTCAAACGAAGAGGCCACTCTGCTTTTGGAAATTATCAACGCCCGATATGAAGCCCAAAAATCTAATATTTACTGTTCGCAATTTGATTTTAAGGGCTGGTATGAGAAATTAGGTGATGGCACATTAGCTGAAGCTATACTCGATCGGATTATTCATAATTCTTATGATATTTTTATTGATGGGGAAATTTCAATGCGTGAAAAATTGGGTTTAAATCGAGAATAATGAGACCTGTGGTCTTCTTGTATTGAAGTTAACTCTACAATTTTATAAACCCCCGTTTCTATTCAAATAATGAGTAGCAACGGGGTTTCTTATATAATTTATTATGAACTGGTAAAGTACACCGCAAACGGTGGTAAATTCTTTCGCAAAGAGTGGTACAAAGAACCGCAGGACTGGTAAAATTTGTCCGCCATACTCAAATTGTTAATAGTTTTTTATTGGCGTTTCGATATCTTATACTTCTTTATTTGATTCATTTTTTAAATTTATTAGATCTGCTTTTCTCACAAATGGAAAATATAATAAAAATGAAATTAATATTATAATTACTTGAGATAGTGCTGTCCTCCAGCCTCCTAATAAAAATCCTGAAATAACAGGTGGTGTTGTCCATGGTACAGTTATACCACTAAATGGAGGTACTAACCCAAAATATATTGCACCATACATTAAAAGACCCACCAATGTCGGTGTCAAAACAAAAGGAATTAGTAAAAATGGATTTAAGACAATTGGCGTACCAAAGATAACTGGCTCATTAATATTAAATAGTGAGGGTATTAATGAAAGCTTTCCTAGTTCTTTATATTGTTTAGACTTTGCGAATAAAACCATATATAAAACTAAGCCTAATGTAATCCCAGTACCTGTTAAGTTCACGAAAACAGCAGTGAATTGATCAGTAACAATATGAGCTCCATTTTCTACAGTTAAAGTTTTACCACTATCTAAAATAGTTTGATTAGATTCCATGT
>DATGSY010000232.1:0-7123 GCA_035302125.1 Atopostipes sp. | reverse complement strand
CATTATATCGATAGCTTTTTTATAAGGAATCGGATGGTTTTCATGAATATACTCTTTTAAATCCATCCCATCGACATGTTCCATTACAATATAAGGTTGCTCGCCTTCCCCTACATCATAAACATTCACAATATTTGGATGGGTAAGTTCAGTAGTTGAAAGAGCCTCCCTTTGGAACCGGCGTAAGCTGTCTTTATCATTTTGAAAATCTAAGGACATCATTTTCACAGCTACTTCTCGTTCCAGTATTAAATCAGTAGCCAAATAAACATTGGCCATGCCCCCCGCTCCAATTTGTTTAATAATTTTATAGCGGCCACTTACACGTTCTCCTTGGTTCATCTCTTCTCACCTACCTCTTCCGTTGACATTGAGCGAACATCAATTAAGTTTACTGTAATATTGTCTGAACCTTCATTTTCTACAGCTTGATTGACCAGCTGTTCTGCTTTTTCATCTAACGATGTCTCTTGTTGCTTCAATATCTGGGTGATTTCTTCTTCACTTACTGCATTAGATAAACCATCTGAATTCAACATAATAATTTCTATCTCTCGAATAAGCTTTTTAAAGAAATCAACTTCTACTTCACCCTCAACACCCAATGAACGAGTTAATGCGTTACGGTTATAGTGGATGGATGCTTCGTCATCGGTCAAAGCGCCTTGACGCTGAAGTTCAGAGACAAAAGAATGATCCTGTGTAATTTGCTCCATTTTTCCATCAGCATACATATAAGCTCGACTATCTCCTATATTTGAGATTAACGCTTTGTCTTTTAAAATCACACAAGCAACTAAAGTCGTCCCCATACCTTCCAAATCAGCATACGTATTGGCCGCTTCAAAAATCCGAGTGTTTTCATTGTTAATACTTTCTTTAAGCCAATTTTGAATAAGGTAAGTGTCTCTTGCAGTGAATTCAGTGCTTTCCCATGCATTTCCAATTTGGGATACTGCCATTTCACTCGCGATATCACCTGCCTGATGACCACCTAACCCATCACACAAGACAGCAAGCAATAGATCCGATTGATTAAAGAATACCCCTGCATAATCTTGATTATCTTTTCTTTTTCCTCGATGAGTTTTTAAACTGAATTTCATACATCCACCTCAATGTTTCTAGAAAAATATTTATTACAAGTATGTCGTATCTTAAGCAAAAAAACAAGCTCGCTTAAAAAGCAGCATTTTTTATCATTGCTTCTTAAGACGAGAAATAAAAAAACCATCCGTCCCATATTGATGTGGAAATATAGTCAGTGTCCCATCATCGCTCAACTTCAAACTCTCATGCGGTAATTCAACAGGTAAACGAACAAAGTCTTGATTGCCATTTAAAAACTTCTCGAGAACCTCTTGATTTTCAGACTTAGTGATTGTACAGGTCGAATACACGAGTTCCCCGTCTTTTTTTAGCACTTTACTCGCTGCTTGAATAATTTCTAACTGTAACTTCTGTAACGCCAAAATGTCTTCTTTCGTTTTATTGTAACGAATCTCTGGTCGACGACGCATTAATCCTAATCCGGAACAAGGTGCATCAATTAATACACGATCAAAGGTTTCTTCTCCAAACTCTTCCATAACTTTACGAGCATCCAATCGTTTGGCCTCTACAACTTCCTCCACTTTTAAGCGTTTTGCATTTGCTTGAATTAAATTTATTTTATGATCATGAACATCTAAAGCTGTGACTTTACCGCCTTTTTTATGCTTTAAAAAGTTAGTTGCTATATGCATTGTTTTCCCGCCAGGCGCTGCACAAGCATCTAATACTTGATGATGGGATTGAACATTTAAAGCAGGAGCCACTAACATAGAGCTCTCATCTTGGATGGACAGATAACCTTCTTTAAATAATCTCGAGTGTACAGGAACTCCTTTTCTGACCACTATTCCAAAGGGAGAAATCTCACTTTCCGTCACTTCAAATCCTTCTTTTGTGAGTTCAGAGATGGCATCTTCTCTAGAGATTCTATCTAAATTGACTCTTAAACTTAATTTTGTACGTTCTGCGAATGAAGCGGCTAATTCTTCTGCTTCCACTTCACCTAACTGTTGAACAAATTCATCAACTAGCCATAAAGGTAAACTGTACTCAATACTCAACCGTTCATTTGTGGATTGAATTTCTTTAACATCGCATACGCCTTTTCTTTGGACATTCCTTAAAACACCATTGACAAGACCCACAATCCCACGATGGCCTTTAACGCGTGCAATATTCGCCGCTTCATTGATAATGGCATGGTCCGGAATGCGATCAAGATATTCAAGCTGATACAAGGAAAGTCGTAAAACTTGTTTCACCCAACTCTCTAATTTCTTTTGCTTTTTCAAAAATGGCGCTAACTGATAATCCAGTGTCAATTTTCTTTGCAATACACCATATACAAGTTCTGTTAATAAATTAGATTCCTCTTTAGGAAGGTCATGTTTTTCTAAAACTTCACGAAGTAAAAGATTACTGTAAGCATCTTCTCTTTCAATTTTATCCAACACTTCCATCGCTAAGTACCGACTACTTTGTTTTATTTTTTGTTTTTTTACCAAACGTTGCACCTACCTATGTGACAAACTTTTGTGGTTCTATCGTTTACAATATCACTATTATATTGTCTAGCTGAGTTAAAATCAATGGTCCTTCAATGGTTATCAGATATTCGTATTTTAATTTTTGAAATAGGCTAACATAAAAAATCTAAGAGGATGATCTCATCTTAGATTTTTTTACGGTTATATTTTTTCGTCAAATTGATGTCCTTCTTCTAGATCCGTTCCCGCCAGATAATTTTCAACTTTCATCCGCTTCTTGCCGGCGGGTTGAACTTCTTCTAAGGACAGAATTGTCCCTTTTCCACATGCTACCCATAATTCTTCTTTATTGATTTTTACGAGTGTCCCTGGTTCTTTGTTTGTTGATTCATTGATCGCTTTTGAAGCCCATACTTTGAATCGATCACCGTCCAATAAGGTATAAGCACCTGGAACAGGCCGTAAAGCTCGTACTAAATTGGAGATTTCATGAGCCGTTTTGCCCCAATCAATTTTTTCTTGTTCTTTTGAAATCATAGGTGAGTAAGACACTTCTGATTCATTTTGTGCGATGGACTCATTTTCTCCTGCAAAAATTGCAGGTAATGTGTCCATTAATAAATCTCTTCCTAGAATACTTAATTTCTCAAACAATGTGCCCGTGTCATCTTCTTCAGTGATCGGAATTTCTCTTTGAGAAATAATATTTCCAGCATCCATTTTTTTCTCCATATACATTATTGTAACCCCAGTAACCTCTTCGCCTTCCATCACTGCATAATGGATAGGAGCTGCCCCTCTATATTTAGGCAGTAAAGAAGCGTGCACGTTAATCGCACGATATTTGGGTGTTTTAAGCAGTTTTGTAGGAACATACTGTCCATAAGCTGCCGTTATGATTAAGTCAGGTTCTAAATCTAGTATTTGATCCATCTCTTTAGAACCAGAAAGTTTTTCTGGCTGAAATACTTGAATTTCATGTGCTAAAGCCAGTTCTTTTACCGGTGAAGGGGTTAAAATTTGTTTACGTCCTACTTTTCTATCCGGCTGAGTAACTACTCCGGTTACCTCAATCGTTTCATCATCAATTAGCGCTTGTAAAATAGGTACTGAAAACTGAGGGGTCCCCATGAAAATAACTTTATGCATTTGTTTATTACTCCTTCTACTCGTAATTTTATAGAAATTGATTTGGTTGAGGGTCAATTTTAATTGTTAATCCTTGGGCTTGTTCTTTTTGCGTATTGTTTAATAAATTATGCAGACACTCATTTAGTCTTGCTTCATTTTTATATTTTATAATAATCTGAAAATGGTATTTATTATGTGTTCTTGCCACAAATCGAGGCGTTGGACCTAATAAAATGGCTTTCTCACTCAGATAGGGTTTAATAAATTCAGCCACTTGCTGGATTCTTTTAGCAGCGGTTACTTCATTTTCGTGACTCACTTGAATACTTGTTAAGAAATAATAAGGGCTATAGTCACTCAGATGTCGATATTTCATCTCTCTTAAATAAAAGTTATCATAATCATGTGTCTGAGCAAGTTGAATGGCATAATGTTCTGGGTTGTAAGTTTGAATCACTACATCCCCTTTTATTTCGCCACGTCCTGCTCGTCCACTCACTTGAGTCAACAATTGAAACGTTTTTTCCGCTGAACGAAAATCAGGTAATCCTAAAGCAGTATCTGCATTCAACACACCTACAAAAGTAACATTTGGAAAGTCTAACCCTTTTGCAATCATTTGAGTACCAAGTAAGATATCTGCTTCTTGGCTTCCAAACTGTTGCAATATCTGTTCATGTGCTCCTTTTTTACGCGTAGTATCCACATCCATTCGCAAAATCTTTGCTTCTGGTAATAATTCGTTCAGCTCTTCTTCAACTTTTTGTGTCCCCGTTCCAAAATAGCGAATTTTATGACTATGGCACGCAGGACAATGATTGGGAATGCCTTCTTCGTGACCGCAATAATGGCATTTCATTGATTGAGTATCCATATGCAGGGTTTGAGAGATGTCACAGTTTGGACATTTTAAGACAAATCCACAATCTCGACACATCATAAATGAAGAATAACCACGTCGATTTAACATGAGCACAGATTGCTCATTATTCTCTAAACGATCCTTTAATGCCTCTTGTAAAGGGGTTGAAAATAAAGAGCTATTACCTTCTCTCATTTCGTCTCGCATATCAATTACTTTCACTTGAGGCAGTGGTCGATTATTCACTCGTTCTTTCAGTTCTAACAGCTGGTAAACATTTTTAGAAGCTCTTGCTCTGGATTCTAAAGAAGGGGTTGCACTTCCAAGGATAACTGGAGAGTTATGTTGCTGAGCACGCCAAATGGCTACATCTCTTGCATGATACCTTGGTGACTCGGATTGTTTATAGGTTGCTTCATGTTCTTCATCAATTACAATGAGTCCAATTTTATCTAAAGGAGCAAATACACTCGAACGAGCGCCTACAACAACTTTAGCTTCCCCTTTTTCGATTTTTCTCCATTCATCATATTTTTCACCATCCGATAATCCACTATGCAAAACGGCTACCAACTCGCCAAAACGCCCCTTAAAACGGTGAACCATTTGCGGAGTTAGAGCAATCTCAGGTACGAGTACAAGAGCCCCTTCCCCTTTTTCAAGAACTTCTGCAATAGTTTGCAAATACACTTCCGTTTTCCCACTACCTGTTACACCTTGTAATAAAAAGACTTCATGCTCATCTTTTTGAATTGAATGGTTGATTTTATCGTATGCTTTTTGTTGTTCTATGTTTAGCTTTAACGGTTCTGTAGTTTCAATTTCAGATTTTTCATATGGGTCTCTGTAAATTTCCACTTCTTCTACTGTACACCAACCCTCTTCTACTCCACGGTTAATGACTGATGTAGAAATATTATGGGTATGATTTAATGTTTTCTGATCTATCGTGCTGTCATCAGGCAAGTGCAACAATAATTCAACCAACTGTTTTTGTCGATGAGCTCGCCCATCAATCTTTTCATAGATTTCTTTTAATTGATTGGCCGGCAAGTTTCGTGAAACAACTTTTTTGGTTTTCTTGGTTACTTTGTCATTCACGATGTAATTGACTTCGACTTTATTTTCTTTTTTTAAGCGAAGCATTTGACTGATTAAATCTCTATCTTCTACATCTTCCCAACTCATCCAATTTTTCCCGCGAAAAATATTAAACAGTTCTTCATCCTCGACTTCGTCAATTAGTTTTACTGCTTTTTGATAACGTGCACGAAGCACAGCCGGCAACATTGTCTGGTAGCAGCTGATGCGAAAGCTGTAGGTGGTTTTAGCCATCCATTCGCCTAAATCGATAAGCTCCTGATTCAATACAGGTGCCAAATCCATAAGTGCAGAAATTTCTTTTAACTCGCCTTGAAAATCTGCTGTGTCTTTGAGGTTTGTTATAAACCCCTGGACTCGTCGGTCACCATTACCAAAAGGAACGATTACGCGCATACCGATGGCAATATCCTCTTGAAATTTTTTCGGTATTTTAAATTCAAATGGAATGTTCGTTTGAAGAACTGGAACATCCACAATAACATCTGCAATTTGGTGCACGGTCTTCTTCCTTTCATTGTTTTGGCACACTTTATCATTCAAGGTTCAGTTTTTTAATGACTGAATCTAATAAAATTTCAGCAATCTTTGTCTTTGAAGTTTTTGGAACTTCTTGCCGTTCATTGTCTTTTGTTAAAATCACTACTTGGTTGTCGTCTGAATTAAAACCCGTATCTTCTTTTCCGACTTCATTTGCTACAATGATATCTAAGTTTTTTTCAGCTAACTTTTTTTGGGCATATTTTTCTAAATGATCTGTTTCTGCTGCAAAGCCAACTAAAAATTGACTCTCTTTCTTTTGTCCCATTGTTTTTAAGATATCTAGATTTTCTTTTAATTCAATAGTTAAAGTGTCTGTTCCTTCTTGTTTCTTCATTTTAGAGGACGCCGCATCCGCAACTCCGTAATCGGATACTGCTGCAGACATGATGAGTACATCTATCCCCTTAAATCTTTCATCAATCGCATCAAACATTTCATTCGCAGAATCGACTTGCACTCTTTCAATGGCTTTAGGAGCTGGCAAATTGCTTGCAGTAACCAGTGTAACGTCTGCTCCATATTGATAAGCCTGTTTCGCTATGGCGTGTCCCGTTTTTCCTGAGGAATCATTCGTTATATAACGTACTGGATCAATTCTTTCTTTTGTACCCCCCGCACTGACTAAAACCTTTTTCCCTTTCAATGGCAGTTCTTTATCGTTTGTAATCAATACATGCGCTAGTTCTTCTAAAACTCGTTCATTATCAGGATAACGCCCTTTTCCTTCATATCCTTCTGCTAAGAATCCTGTATCTGGCTCCATAAAGTAAACGCCACGATTTTTTAATGTCGTTATATTTGTTTGTGTAGCCTCATTTTCGTACATGTCGGTGTTCATCGCCGGTACTACGAAGATGGGAGATGCAGTGGCTAATAAAGCGGATGTCACAAAATTGTCCCCTATCCCATGAGCTATTTTAGCTATGGTATTCGCTGTAGCGGGAGC
>DATGSY010000231.1:0-13684 GCA_035302125.1 Atopostipes sp. | reverse complement strand
CATGGGATACGGATGATTGGCCGGTCGTTATGCCGGCAGGAGAAAAAGATATCATTCCGTTTCTAAATGGAAAGATTTTAGTGGGTGCGACACACGAAGACGATGAAGGTTTTGACTTGGAACTGGACGAAGCTTCTTTAGAAGAAATGGTGTTGAATGCAAAAGAACAGTTTTCTGATGCGTTTCGCACAAGTGATATCATTTCCGGAAGGGTAGGAACTCGAGCATATACTTCCGATTATGCGCCGTTTTTTGGTGAAGTGCCTGAGTTTCCAAAGGTCTTCGCCGCTAGCGGGCTTGGGTCTACAGGGTTAACGGCTGGACCACTCCTTGGAAAAGTTTTGAGCGATTTGGTGATGGGTGAAGAACCTTCGTTAGATCCGAAGAACTACCCCATCCAAAACTACGTAAGTAGAATTTAAAAAGGAATAGAAAGAAGGGTTTACTTGAAAAATCCAGCGAATACAAAGAAACATTGGATTGTTCTGGCGGCCATCTGTTTAATGGTCGGCTCATCGATTGGGTTATTGGTGAACGCGAACGGTGTTTTCTATACTCCAATGTCGCGCGATTTGAATCTATTGCGAGGATCGGTTGCTTTACACGGCACATTCCTTTCGCTATCCACCGCCTTTGGCTCATTGACAGTCCCTGCTGTCCACGAAAGATTCGGATGGAAGAAAACGATATTCTTTGGTGCTTTCTTAGGGGCCATTGGTACAGCTTTCATGGCGATTGCCACAAATGCCTTTTGGATTTATTTATTTGGAATTATCCGCGGAATTGGTTCCGCCTATTTTTCCATGGTGCCGATGACGATGATTGTCAACCAGTGGTTCCATGAGAAAAATGGGCTGGCCATTGGTTTTGCATCTGGCACGAGCGGGATTTTTGGAGGTTTGGCAGCCCCTATTTTAGCAACCATCATTGAATCCAGCGGTTGGCGGATAGCGTTCATTGTGAAAGGCCTGGCTGTTTTTGCTTTAGCTTTACCGGCTTTATTGATTCCCTATGCCTATCGACCGAAAGACGAAGGGTTGCGTCCTTATGGTTACAAACCTGAAAAAGACGGCGATCGAAAAGTTCGCCGTCCGATTACCATGGATACAGAAGGAGCCAAAATTACCTTCTATGCGGTCATGGTTGTTGGTTTATTAAACACGATGATTGTTTTCATTAACTCTCATTTACCTGGGCACGGGGAAGAAGTGGGATTAAGCTTAGAAACCGCAAGTTTCACCTTATCCGCCGTGATGCTTGGGAATTTACTGTCTAAATTATCCTTTGGAATCATCAGTGATAAGATTGGAACAGTAAAAACCAGCTTAGGGATGATTACTCTATCGACGATTTCATTAATTATGCTGATTTTCTCACGCGATCCGCTCATTTTGATTATAGGTAGTTTCTTATTTGGTGCAATCTTTTCCGTGGGTGGCGTTGCGCTCCCACTCTTCTCCACAGAGTTCTTTGGTCCAGCCACTGGTGTAAAAGTCTATTCGCGTGTAAATTTCATCGCCAGTGTCGGTGGCGCCTTGTCGGTTTCGTTGGTCGGATATATTTACGACTTTACAGGGTCTTATATTCCAGCCTTCGTGATGGCGCTTATCTTTAATGTGGTGAATGTCGCAGCCATCTTCATTGCCCAAAGAAATCAACCAGTGAAGAACGACTCGTAATTTTCTTTTCTCTTCCTTCAAATGACTTGATAACTGCATCTCAATTCGTCAACTTTTTATTGATGAATTGAGATTTTTTTATTATTTTTTTAAATTTATCGGTAATCGTAATGCTTATGATTTAGGGATTTTGACGAGATTTGATTGCGATTGTGAAATCATTCATTTATAATCATTATAAATATTCAATCGAAAAAAAAAGAGAAAGATGTGAAGGATTTTGAGAAAAAGAATTGAGTGGTTTAAACAAAATAAAGAAATGACGTTAACCATTATTAGCGGGCTGATGATTGTTATTGGTTTTATTTTAAATGCAAGAAATCATCCAGCAGCTGTCCCGACGTTTATCGCTGCTTTTATCATCGGTGGCTATCATTCCTTTTTGAATGCTTATCATGATTTGGTGTATGAACGAAAATTGAATGTCGATGTGTTAATGATTTTAGCCGCTATAGGCGCCAGCCTCATCGGATACTGGGCAGAAGGGGCTCTCTTGATCTTTATTTTCTCTTTAGCGGAGTCTTTGGAAGCGATGAGTATGGCGAAAACCTCTCAAGCAATTACGGAGCTGATGAAAGTGACTCCTGATGTTGCCCGCAGATATACAGAAAACGGCAGAATTGAAGAAGTCGATACCGCGGAATTAAAAGTGGGCGACCGCTTGCAGGTGCGAAAAGGAGAGTCGATTCCGATCGATGGAACGTTGGATACCCAAGCAGCCGTCATTAATGAAGCAGCGATTACGGGTGAACCGTTAGCGGTGACCAAACAGCGCGGCGATGAAGTTATCGGAGGAACCATTAATGAAGAAGCCGCTTTTGATATGATTGTGACTGTAGAAGATCAAAATACCTTGTTTTCAAAGATTATCCGTATGGTTGAAGAAGCACAGGATTCCCCATCAAAAACAGATTCTAAAATTCAACAAATCGAAGATTCTTATGTCAAAATCGTCTTATTGGCTGTCCCTGTCTTTATCCTTTTAATGCCGCTCGCTTTTGGTTGGAGCTTTGAAGAAGCTTTCTACCGCGGGATGGTCTTGTTGACCGTCGCCTCCCCTTGTGCATTAGTCGCGAGTGTAGCGCCAGCGAATTTATCCACCATTAGCCGATCGGCAAAAAATGGCATCTTGTTTAAAGGCGGCGATGTGATTGACCGGGCGACAGATATAAAAGCCGTTGTCTTTGATAAAACCGGAACGCTCACTAAAGGAAAACCTGAAGTTGTTGGGAGTTTTTACCGAGATGACGCCGACAAATCCTTAATTGATCAGTTGGTCGTTTCTGCTGAAACAAGTTCCACGCATCCGATTGCGACTGCTTTTTTAAAAGCTTATCCAGATATCAAGGCCATTCCATTGGAAAATCTGCAGGACCTTACTGGAAAAGGGTTTGAATTTCAATATGAAGGAAATACTTGGCGAGTTGGAAACCGGGCATTTGCATTAGATGAAACAGATCATCTGGCGATTTCTGCAGCGGAAAATGAACGAGTACTTCAAGCAGAAAGCGAAGGAAAAACGGTGATCTTTGTCAGTAAAATGGGTCATTTCCAAGCCTCTTATGCTCTGGCTGACCAATTAAAACCGGATGCAAAGATAACCATTGATTTACTGCACGATTTGGATGTCCAAACCGTCATGTTGACCGGTGATGAAGCGCGGACGGCGAATTTTATCGCAAAAGAAATCGGCATCGACGACGTTCGCTCTAATTTATTGCCTCAAGATAAAGCAAGTATTATTAAAGAATTGCAAGAAACGTATGGAAGTATCGCAATGGTTGGCGATGGGATTAATGATGCCCCAGCACTCGCTACATCGGATGTCGGTTTTGCCTTAGGTAGCGGAACGGATGTTGCGATGGAGACAGCAGATGTGGTTTTAATCCAAGATGACTTGGCACAAATTCCTTTTTCGTTAGGTGTCTCCAACAGCACACGTCGAATTGTCTTACAAAACATTCTCTTTTCAATATCAGTCATCGTCATCTTGATTGTTTCAAATTTGTTCCAAATCATTAATCTTCCACTAGGCGTGATCGGTCATGAAGGAAGTACCATCTTAGTTATTTTAAATAGTTTACGCTTGTTGCGCTATCGTAAATAAGTGAAGAGTTATATAAGTAAAGCACGGATGAGGCCTCCCTTTCCGTGCTTTTTTGATTTATAGATTTTATATGGGATAACTTCCGATTTGGTCGAGATAGAAATGAGCTATCCTGCATGTCTCATCTACTTGTGAGAGATAGAAGACGTTCAGCCTTTACTTCTCACTCACTTGTAAGGGATAGATACAGGTTTTACTGGGTTTAAACACACAACCGCTTATTTTTTCATGACATCTAACATCTGCACGTAGTGGTCATTTAACGCTTGGTAGGTTTTGAAATGACTTTGATAGGCTTGGTGACGTTCTTTTGACGGTTCAACTCGTCGTTCCACCGGCACTAAATCTGTAAGATCGGAAAAGTCTTCGATTTCTCCAAGGGCTAAAAGACCAAGTAATCCCGCGCCAAAACAAGCATTTTCTGAAACTGTGCTTACGACAAAGTCCACACCAAAGATATCTGCAATCATCTGCAGCCAGGTATCAGATTTTACGAAGCCACCGGTGACCATGATTTCTTTCGCATCCGAACCAAGCACTTCGGAAATCGCCGTATAGACACTATAGAGATTTAAATTAATACCTTCTAAGACTGCACGAAGCATGTGTGCATTTTGATGGTGGATATCTAAGCCCACAAAACTTCCCTTCGCATCCGGGCGCCAAAGCGGTGAACGTTCGCCCACTAAATAAGGAAAGAAAAATAAATCATTTGCTCCGATTGGAAGAGTTTCAATTTGTTCCATCATTAAATCATAACTATCCTCATCCGGGTCTGTGATATCGAGTACGCTTTGCTGGTCAAAGAAACGCTCTTTTGCCCAATCCAGCACTACTCCGCCATTATTCACGGCTCCACCAACGACCCAATAATTTTCCGTTAAGGCGTAACAAAAAGTTCGTTCATCCTTATCCGTCATCGGTTGATTCGTGACTGTTCGAATCGCTCCACTTGTACCAATGGTTAAAGCGGTACGACCCGGTGCAACGGCATTGACGCCTAAGTTCGCTAAACATCCGTCACTCGCTCCAATGACAATCGGTGTTTTGGGATTCAAACCTAACGTTGAGGCCATCTCTGGTCGCATGCCTTCGAGCACTTTCGTTGTAGGCACTAACTGAGGCAATTGTTCTTCTTTTACTCCTGCCATCTCTAACGCTTCTTCGTCCCATTTCAATGTCTCCATATTCATTAACCCTGTCGCATTCGCAATGGAATGATCCGTAAAATACTCACCAAATAACTGATGCAGAATAAATGATTTCACGCCTATGTATTTAAAGGCCGACTGTGTCATTTCATGGTGGTCTTTATTGAGCCAGTAGAGCTTCACTAAAGGCGACATCGGATGGATGGGCGTTCCTGTTCTGTGGTAAAGGGAGGTGCCCTTCTCGTTTTTAAAATCCTTCAAATAATGCTCCGACTGCCGGTCACCCCATGTGTAAATGGGTGAAAGTGGCTCACCTTTTTGGTCCACTAGCAATAAACTATGCATGGCTGCACTAAATGAAAGAAAGGAAATTTCTTTCTTTTCTTTGGCACACGCTGCTGTGCTGGCTTTGATGACTTGAAAAACTTTTTCTTTGATTTCTTCAGGGGACTGAGTCGCTGCGCCCGATGCATCTGTATGTAAAGAAAATGTAGCGGATTTTACGAATATCTCTTTTCCTGAATAAGTATATAAGGCGGCTTTCACATTGGTTGTTCCGATATCGATACCCAACATATATTTTTCCATGTGTATACGCTCCTGTCTTTTTCAACATTCGCTCTCATTGTAACAAAAATTTCCCATCTCGTTTCATAAAATTGGAGATGCTTAAAGCAAGGCGCTACCTGTCATTTAAATCGCTTGAATTGTCTCTTACAGCTATATAACAAAGTTTTAATGTGCTATACTTTTAAGTAGCGGATAGAATAACGGCGCATTTTGGCATCGTTTTAGTCACTTTGTCAAACCGCGCATTTTTTCTTAAAGATACGAAGGGATAGGTACTTATTTATGCTGGATCAAGCAGAAGCAACACGTCGTAAAATTGAAGAATTGGAACAAAAGACGTATACGAATTCTGATTTAGGCTTGACGTTTAAAGATGGCGTCTATACGTTTAAGGTCTGGTCACCCTTAGCTGAACAGGTTTCTTTAAAATTATATCAAACCGGACGAATTGACGAAGAAACGTGCATCAAGAAAATTGATATGCGATTGGAAAATCACGTGTGGGTAATTTCTCTTGAAGAAGAGTTAGACGGTTTGTTCTACACCTATGAATTCCAACATCCAGACGATACGACGGAAGCACCCGATTTATACTCTAAAGCTGTCGGCATCAATGGGGATCGGACAGCGATTATTGACCTGCGAGAAACGAATCCAGAAGGTTGGGAAAACGATCAGCATGTCATGCAAGAAAGTATTACAGATGCTATCATTTGGGAAGTACATGTCGAAGACTTCTCAAGCGACCATGCTTCTGGGATTTCTCCTGAATACCAAGGGAAGTATTTAGCATTCACTGAAGAAGAGACGACTTTGTTTGAAGCCGGTCTTTTCCCCACCGGAATCAATTACCTTTCTCAGCTAGGCGTCAATTATGTACATTTATTGCCGGTATTTGATTTCGATAACGATGAAGAATCGGATGTTTACAATTGGGGATATAACCCGAAAAACTTCAACGTCCCTGAAGGAAAATATTCTTCTGATCCAAACGATCCGAAAGCTCGTATCCGGGAATTGAAACAATTGATTCATAGTCTCCACAAACATGACATCGGTGTGGTAATGGATGTCGCCTACAATCACACTTTTTTGACCGAAGAATCTTGGTTTCAGCTGACCGTTCCCGATTACTACTATCGCCAAGATGATGAGGGGAACTTCTCGAATGGTTCTGGCGTCGGAAATGAAACAGCGAGTGAACGGACCATGATGCGTAAATACATCATCGATTCCATTTTATACTGGGTCGAAGAGTACCATATCGATGGTTTTCGTTTTGATTTGATGGGAGTCCATGATACCGAGACCATGAATCTTGTTCGTGACAACCTCGACCAGCGAGGGTATTCGGATGTCATCTTATATGGGGAACCGTGGACAGGCGGACCCATTGCCTTAAAAGAGCCTTATAAACCAGCAGATCGTGACCATGTGCATGATTTTTCCGAACGCATTGCTTTATTTAATGCAGAATTTCGTGACTCGATCAAAGGCGATGTCTTTTCTGAATATGAAGGAGCTTTTTTACAAGGCGCGAATGTCGAGCGAGTGAGTGATTTTACGAACCTTGACTTAATTGCCGCCATTATGGCCAACACCCAGCGAGATGCAGGGGAATACGATATCCCTGAACATAAAGCCTGGGCTCGAGTGCCCACAGAGGTCTTAAACTATAGTTCGGCGCATGATAATTTGACGTTGTATGACAAATTAGTGAAGTCGACCCATAGTCCAACGACTCAGATTCGCCATGAAGAAATTGTTGAAATGAATAAAATTAGTGCGGCTATCTTGATGACTTCGCAAGGGGGCATCTTTTTCCAAGCGGGTGAAGAATTTGCGCGAACGAAATATGGAAATGCCAACAGCTATAATGCTTCGATTGCGATTAACCGTCTGGATTGGTCAAGAGCGAAAGAATATAAAGATATTGTCGAATATTATAAAGGGATGATTGAGATTCGAAAGGCATACCCGCCTCTTCGTGATCCCTCAAGAAAAAGTGCGGATATGATTTACTTTAAACGACTGCCTGAAAATTTAATTTCCTATTTTATTCCTAATTTAATTGATGACCAGGCACCTTGGGTGAATTTATTGGTTGCTGCCAATACAAGTGATCATCCACAATCGATTGATTTGCCTAAAGATACACAAGAACACGACCAAAAATGGAAAATCCTTGCAAACAACCAACAAGCAAGCGCAGCGGGGCTTGGCTACCTTTTTGGTGATTCAATTATCCTCAATCCGCGCGAAGTGTATGTTTTGGCTATCGAGAACGAAAAGAACTAGCTAAAAGCAACGAACATCTGTCGTTTAGTTCATTCCTAGCCTCTTTTGTTGAGGGATGATTAGACGACTTTTTACATAAAAATGAAGATAAGGGAGGTACTTTTTTGACAAAAAATAAGTATTACGAAATCTATTTAAAATTAAAACAAAAAATCATGAGCGGCATTTATGCTGAAGGCGAACTCTTGCCGAGTGAAAATGAATTATCCAAAGACTATGCAGTCTCTCGAGAAACGATTCGAAAAGCTTTAGATTATCTTAGCCAAGACGGTCTTATTCAAAAAAAACAAGGGAAAGGATCGATTGTATTAAACCCAAGTCTTTTCGACTTCCCTATTTCAGGGCTGACCAGTTTTAGAGAATTAACGGATTCACAAGAGATGAATGCAAAAACCTTATTGGTCGCGAATAATCAAATAAAAGTGGATGAAACGTTGCAAAAGAAATTGATGTCGCCCGTGGGGACAGAAGTTATTGCGATTGAAAGAATCCGTCAGGTGGATGGTCAAAATGTGATTTATGATTATGATTATCTAAACCCTGCCATAACGGGTCCGATTCCAAGCGATCGGTTAGAACATTCCTTATATGATTATTTGGAAAATGATTTAGATTTACCAATTGCCTTTGCGAATAAAGAAATCCTCGTCGAGAATGTGACAGACAAAGATCGCAAATATCTAGATCTACGTGATGAAGACAATCACTTAGTGGTCATTCGAAGTGCAGTTTACTTAGAAGATGCCACATACTTCCAATTTTCTGAATCTCGCCACCGAGTTGACCGTTTCCGTTTTGTTGATTTTTCTCGTCGTAAGCATACTTTAAACGTGCGTGATTTTTAGTTTTTCAGGTATAATGGTTATGCATAATTGTTGAAACAGCTCGCTTAATGGCGGGCTGTTTTTTTGATGTGCTCTAATATGGATTTGCTCTTGGTTAATCCGTTTAAAAAAGTGCAAGTCGAATTTGCTCGTGCGTAATTCATTTAAAAAAAGTGCAAATCACATACATTCAACTTTTACGCCAAAATATTCCTTTTGAACTCGCTAAGAATGCTGTATATTTAAACTAATCATAAAGCGGGATGTGATTCTATGAAAAATAATCGTTTTTTATTTATTAGCCTAATCCTATCTTTTTTCTTATTCCTATCCGCCTGTTCTATTCGACAGTCGACGGAAGAATCTTTCGATAGGCATTTAGTGGGTGAAGATCAAGCCATTGAAGAAGGCATGGTTGCTGAAGATACAATCGAACAGACAGAGAATGACTTAGGCATCGATTTAGGAGATAAAATTATTGAACATGCCAATTTATCTTATCAAACGACGCATTTTGATGAAGCCCTTGATTTTGTCAACCAACAAATTTCTGAATATGATGGAGCTTTACAGCACTCAAGTCGTGGGTCCAATGACACGTTTGGCTATACGGGAGATTTCATCTCAATGACCGTTCGCATTCCCAACGAGAAGCTACATCCCTTTATCCATACATTAAATGACTATGATCAGCTATTTATTCAAACACAAGAAGTTGGACGCACAGATGTTACGAAGGTTTATCGCGATAATGAAACTCGCATCGCTATTTTGCGGGAGGAAGAAGAAGCTTTGAGAGAAATGCTGCAAGAACAAGGGGCTTTGGAAGAAATCCTACAAATCCGAACACGATTATCCGAAGTTGTTGCGGAACGGGAAATTTTTGAGAATGAAAATCAAACCTATGATGAACAAATTGAATACTCAACGGTTCATCTATCCATTCAACAATCCGACCGCGCCAGTCGCGATGTGAGTGGATTTTGGAGTCGCTTTGTGAATGCGATTGAAGATGCTTTTTACAGTTTTATTGGTGTGATGCAACAGCTTATCATTAATTTGGTTTATCTCTTCCCTTACCTGATTCTACTTTTAGTGATTGGTTTAGTGGTTTACTTTGTTGTCCGAAGAATTCGTAAATAGATAAAAAGAACTCCTCAATCGATTTCCGTTCGCTAAAATCGATTGAGGAGTTTTCAATAAGTGACTATTCTGTTGTTCGAATAAAACTCACCGCTTCATAAGGCGCGAGTTCAAGATTTTTATGAAAGGCTTTTTCTCCATAATTCCCAAGTAAATAGTCCCAATCTCCATCTTCTACTTCATTTGAGATGTCTAAGGTGATCGGGTCTCCATAGAAATTACTGAAAGTAATCAGCTCTTGGTCGTCATGCTTACGACGATACGCCCAAACTTGTTCGTGTTCTAAAAACATGGGTTCATAAGCCCCGATTTGGATAATTTCCATGTCTTTACGCAGCTGAATCAGTTTTTGGTAGTAGTTAAAAATTTCGCCATTTTCTAATTCATTTTCGACGTTGATTACTTTGTAGTTATCAGCAACCTCAATCCAAGGCGTGCCCTCTGTAAAGCCCGCATGTTTTTCGTCATTCCACTGCATTGGCGTACGACTGTTATCACGTGATTTTGCTTTAATAATCTCGATTGCTTCTTCGTGAGATTTGCCTTCTTCAATCAAACTATCATAAGCATTGTGGCTTTCCACATCTTGATATTGATCCATCTCATCGAAGTAAGGGTCCGTCATTCCAATTTCTTCCCCTTGGTACACAAATGGCGTCCCGTGTAAGAAATGTAGAATATGTGCTTGGCTCGTCGTTGTCTTTTCACGGTAGTTCTTATCATCGCCAAAACGACTGATGGCGCGTGGCTGGTCATGATTATTCCAAAACAGAGCGTTCCAACCGCCATTTTCTCCTAAGCCAATTTGCCAGTCATTCATGATTTTCTTTAACTCCAAGAAGTCAAACGGTGCTTTGGTCCATTTCTCACCGTTTGGATAGTCGACTTTCAAGTGATGGAAATTAAACGCCATGTCCAATTCATCATTTTCTGGTTTGGTATAACCGATACAACTTTCAATGGATGTCGAACTCATTTCACCAACGGTTACGAATTCTGGATATTTTCCAAAACTTCTATGGTTCAGTTCTTTCAAATAATCATGAACAATCGGATTGTCTGTATACAACGATTTTTCTTGGTCAAGATCGCCCGTCGAATTAACAAACTCTTCGTCTTTACCGATTAAATTAATGACGTCTAGACGGAAGCCTTTGACTCCTTTGTTCATCCAAAAATTCACTATATCAGCGGCTTCTTTTCGAACTTCCGGATTCCGCCAATTCAAATCTGCTTGCGTTGGATCAAATAAACTTAAATAATACTTGCCAGTATCCCCAAATGGTTCCCAAGCTGGGCCGCCAAATTTCGATACCCAGTTTGTTGGATACTTTTGACCTTCAGGTGCTTCCCGTAAAATGTAATAGTCTTGGTATTTTTCGTCTCCAGCGAGCGCTTTTTGGAACCACTCGTGTTCTGTAGAGGTGTGGTTAATCACTAAATCCATCATGATCCCGATTCCATGCTGCTCTGCGACTTCAACCAATTCATCAAAGTCATCCATCGTCCCAAACATTGGATCGATGCCATAATAGTCGGCAATATCATAGCCATTATCATTTTGTGGGGATGGATAAAACGGGTTAATCCACACCATTTCTACCCCTAGTTTTTCAAGGTAAGGAATTTTTTCTGTAATCCCTTTCAGGTCCCCAATCCCGTTGCCGTCCGTATCATTGAAAGATTTTATATAAGCTTGGTAAATAACGCCACTTTTAAAATCCATCTAAATTCTCCTTTACGTTTCTACTCTTTCGTTCAATTCATTTCATATTTTTAATCTCATACTCTCAGTTAAGCAGTTTGTCGCTTACCATAAAAATAATGGCTGAGTCTCCTCAGCCATTATTTAATTTTATTGCTTCATTTATTACTTATTAATTAATGGCATGTCGTCATCTACGGCACCTTCAGGTTGTGTAAAGATTCCGCGTTTTTCAAAGACCACTGTTAAGACAAATGGTACGACAATCGCGATAGCCATTGCGATGAAGAACTGAATCCAGTATGGTGTTTGAATACTTAAGAATCCTGGGATTCCTCCAACACCGATTGAGTTCGCAGTCACTCCTGTCGCAACAGAGAACATACCTGCGATACCTGATCCGATCATACCTGCGATGAATGGGTACAGGTACTTAATATTAATACCAAACATTGCCGGCTCAGTAACGCCCAAGTAAGCTGAAATCATCGCTGGGAATGAGACTTGTTCTTCTTTTTTGTCGCCACGGTGCATCCACCAAATCGCCAATACAGCTGAACCTTGTGCGATATTAGAGAGTGCAATCATTGGCCATAGAATCGTTCCACCGAAGTCCGCCACTAACTGTAGGTCGATCGCGTTGGTCATGTGGTGTAATCCTGTAATAACAAGCGGTGCGTACAGCGCTCCAAATATTGCACCAAATAACCAGTTGAATGAACTTGTTAATCCTGCCATGACGACATCAGAGATCCATACACCCACTTGCCAACCGATTGGTCCTAAGATCGTATGTGCAATTAGAACTGTCGGGATTAGTGCAAATAGCGGCACGAAAATCATCGATATTGCTTCCGGTATGACTCGTCTCAGCCATTTTTCTAAGAAGACGAGCACTAGGGCTGCTAGAATCGCTGGGATGACTTGGGCTTGGTAACCAATCATATCGATTTGGAAGAAGCCAAAGTCCCATTGTGGAATCTCCCCTGCAGCGGCTGCATCCGCTACGTCATAAGCATTTAGTAACTGTGGTGAGACTAATGTAATCCCTAAAACAATTCCTAAAATCTGAGTTGTACCAAACTTACGTGTCACAGACCATGTAATTCCTACTGGTAGGAAGTGGAAGATCGCTTCTGCGATTAACCATAAGAAGTGGTTCACTCCTGCCCAAAATTGGTTCACGTCAACAATTGTGTTGTATACAGGCTCTCCTGAGGCTGTCACTGCAGGTGCGCCATCCACCATTGCTTGACCTAAAGCTTCAATTTGAATACCTTCTAAAATATTACGAAATCCTAAAATCAAACCACCAACAACAAGTGCCGGAATTAATGGTGTGAAAATCTCAGCCATGACTGAAGAAGCTCTTTGGAACCAGTTTTGATTCGATTGAGCTGCCTGTTTTGCTTCGTCTTTTGATACACCTTCAACCCCAGATACTTTTGAAAATTCATTATAAAAGTCCGCTACCTGATTACCAATAATCACCTGGAATTGACCCGATTGAGTAAATGTACCTTTGACCGATGGAATATCTTCGATCGCTTTAACGTTGGCCTTTTCCTCATCATTTAAAACAAAACGCATACGAGTCACACAATGCGTAACGGCATTAATGTTCTCTTTGCCACCAATTTCTTCCAAGAGCTTCTTCGCATCTTGATTAAAATCAGCCATGTTTTTTCCTCCTTCTTTTTATGACTTGTATGTTTTAACCAAACTTGTACATACAAGTTCTTTCAAATTCACTATAGCGCTTTCGAAATGACATTGCAAGCGTTTTACACTTTTCTTAAGAAATAATGCTTCTTTTTTCAGTCTACTTATAATTTTATTTAACCATATATTAATCGATACAAGAAGCATAATCACTTGCTCGAGCCAAGAAATCGTATAAAATTTCCAACTTAAGTCTCATTTTATTTGGGAAGGATTTATTTTATAATGAACATAGGCAACGAACTGTTTTTTTGTTTACTTTATGCAGGATTTTGTATACTCTTTAATTAATACATATTTATTGCAATTCTCTTATATTTATTTATCGAATTTAAAGGAGTGGTTATATGGCAAGAGGTGGAGGCCGTGGAGGCGGCGGTTTCGGCGGTGGCGGTGGCTTCGGTGGCGGCCGCGGCGGCGGAAGATCATTTGGTGGAAGTCGCGGTGGCGGTCGTCGTTTAGGCGGCGGTTCATCAAGAGGCCGC
>DATGSY010000230.1:0-2115 GCA_035302125.1 Atopostipes sp. | reverse complement strand
TATCCATGACTAGAAAACCCATGAGGCCAGCTTTACCCTGTTTTTCATAGTAATCCTTAACTTCTGTATAACAAGATAACGTTTCCCCAACGAATAATGGTCGCTCATAATCATACACTTGCTCCCCATGAATCAATCCTTTGCTTGGCAAGTTTAAACCTTCTACTTCGCCATAATCGAATACTCTTGGGAAGGTCGGTGGAGCAATATTTGCTCCATATCTCGAGTTTTTTCCCGTCTCTTCATCTAGATAAATGGGCTGTTCGTCACCAATTGATTCTGAAAAGCGCTTAACCATCCCTCGTTCAACAATGTTTTTTACTGTTTTAGATTTTTTACCAATTAAATGAGCGTACACTTACTTCAACTCCTTTTAATGTTTAATCTTTTGGTCCACCAGCAACATAAATGACTTGACCATTGACAAAAGAAGAAGCTTCATCCGCGAAAAACGCAACTGCATTCGCAATATCTTCTGGCTTACCACTTCTCTTTACTGGAATTTCATTCGCTCTCGCTTCAACAAATTTATCAAAATCTACACCAATTCTCTTTGCAGTGTCTTTCGTCATCTCTGTTTCAATAAATCCAGGAGCTACAGCGTTTGTCGTTATCCCGAATTTACCCAGCTCAATTGCGAGTGTTTTAGTAAATCCTTGCAATCCAGCTTTGGCTGTTGAATAGTTTACTTGACCACGGTTCCCTTGTGCTGAAGTCGATGATAGATTAATAATCCGGCCATATTTATTTTCAACCATATACTTTTGAACTGCCCTTGCGGCATTAAATGAGCCCTTCAGGTGTACATTCATTACATCATCCCAGTTATCATCCGTCATTTTAAAAATTAAGTTATCTCTTGTAATACCAGCATTATTAACTAAAATATCAACTGATCCAAATTTAGAAACAATTTCTTTCACTACTTCTTCTACTTCTTCCGCCTCGGCGACATTTGACTGCTTTATAAAAAACTTGTAACCTTTATCGGTAAAATCTTTTGCCGCTTCATCCAAAGCTTCTTGATTGACATCAATCACCGCTATATTAGCACCCTCTTTAGCAAAATGCTCCGCTACCTGCTTTCCAATTCCTCTACTACCACCAGTAATAAGTGCTGTTTTACCTGTAAATCTCATATCTCATAACCTCCAATTTATAGTTAAATAGATTCTCCAACTTTTACATGACCTTTTAATAAATTTCTTGAAATAATTAATCTTTGAATCTCATCCGTACCATCATAAATTCTCCAAAGCCTTGCTTCACGGTACCAACGCTCTATTGGAAACTCCTTTGTATAGCCCATACCACCATGAATCTGCATCACCCTATCTACTACATTATTTCCTATGATACCCCCGTATAATTTAGCCATAGAAGCCTGATGACGATTATCTTCTCCTTGATCAAGCGTGAATGCTGCATTTAATACTAACCATTTTGCCGCCTCGATTTCTACGGCGGAATCAGCAATCTGCCATTGGATTGCTTGTCTCGCAGCAATTGGTTTTCCAAATGTTTTTCTTGTATTCGCATAATCAACTGCCATCTGTAAGAGACGCTCTGCTGATCCAACAGCTCTGGCTCCAACAATCCATCTGGCAAAACCAATCCACTCCAGTCCCAAATTATAACCACCATTTAATTCACCGAGAATATTTTCTTCAGGAACACGAACATTATCAAATACTAATGCTGCTGGCCCCCATTCTCCCATCGTATGGATAAACTCTGATCGCCAACCCATATCGCGATCAACAATGAAACAAGTAACACCCGATCTACCTTTAGAACTTTGATGCAATTCCCTATCTGTTATAGCTATCGCCATAACAAAGTCTGCTTCGTTTCCTCCCGTAATAAAGGTTTTTTCTCCATTTAACACCCATTCATTCCCATCTTTTACAGCAGTCATCTTTATATTCGTTGTATCAGATCCCGCATCAGGTTCCGTCATTGCAAAACATGACTTTTTATCTCCATTAATAGTGGGTATCAAATACTTTTCCTTCTGAACTTCATTACCATAATATAAAATATTGTCTGCAGATCCGCCAAATTTGAACGGAACAAAAGTTTTAGAAACCTCCATTGTTACAAGCGCTTGCATCA
>DATGSY010000229.1:0-4489 GCA_035302125.1 Atopostipes sp. | reverse complement strand
AATCTTAGTACCTGAAGAACAAAAGGGTGACGTTCACCTTAAAATCTTACAAATTCTTGCCCGTCGTTTAGTCGATGAAAGCTTTACACAAGAATTAATTGATGCTTCTACAAAGGATGAAGTTTACGATTTACTAAAAACAATTTAATGGTTACTCATTAAATATTTATACAAAAAACGCATGCTTAGCGGCATGCGTTTTTATTTGTTCTTGATTCATTTGCATTTTTTAATGACTTACACACTTACCAACACAACCGTTAAAGACAATGATAAAGCATTAAAAAACCACCCGAAATTAACCTTCGAGTGGTTATATTTTTCATTTATCTTCTCACAGATAACCGTGTCAACGCTCGTTTCAAAGCTAATTCTGCTTCATGCAGCTCTTGAGTATCCAGCTCTTTTGAAAGCTTATCTTGTGCTCGGTCGCGTGCTCGCTCAGCTCGAACCACATCAATTTCTTCTGAAAATTCAAAGGTTCGAACAATCAAGCGAGCCACATTATCTTGGAAATAAAATATACCTTCTGAAACCACAACGGATTCCGATTCTTTATTTGTAATTAACTTAACTATACCGATTTCCACTGGGATTACGGCATCCATATGATTCTCAAGAATCGTCCGCACACCATCGTCCGTCGGTAATGAAATACGTGTATGCTCAGAATGATGTTTTTTTCCTTCTGGTGTAATCATAGTTAATGTAAACATACTATTCCTCCATTACGCATCGGCAATGACATCGTCAATCGTTGCTTTAAATAAGAATTTTCTTTCTGGAATATGGTCGACTTCTCCATTAAGAATCGCTTTAAAGCTTCGAATGGTATCTTTGATTGGGACAAATTGTCCTTTCATACCTGTAAACGTCTCACCAACAAAGAATGGTTGAGATAAGAAGTTACGGATTTTACGCGCACGACTTGTGATCATTTTATCTTCATCACTTAACTCATCCATACCAAGAATCGCAATGATATCTTGCAGTTCTTGATATCTTTGTAGTGTAGACTGTACAGCTTGAGCAACTTCAACGTGTTCTTCCCCAACATACTCCTCAGAGAGTAGATTACTATTGGACTCCAGTGGGTCAACTGCTGGATAAATACCTAAAGCAGCAATTTGACGACTGAGTACTGTTCGTGCGTCCAAGTGTGAGAAAGCAATGGCTGAAGCCGGGTCCGTCAAATCATCCGCTGGCACATAGACCGCTTGGATTGATGTAATTGAACCATCTTTTGTTGAAGCAATACGTTCTTGAAGGTCACCCATCTCGTTAGCTAATGTCGGTTGGTACCCAACAGCCGAAGACATACGGCCAAGCAAAGCTGAAACTTCAGATCCTGCCTGAATATAGCGGAAAATGTTATCAATAAATAACAACACATCTTGTTGACGAACATCTCTGAAATACTCAGCCATGGTTAAGCCGGACAATGCCACTCGCATACGAGCGCCAGGCGGCTCATTCATTTGTCCATAAATTAGTGTGGTCTGGTCTAAAACACCAGCATCTCTCATTTCATTGTATAAGTCATTACCTTCACGAGTACGTTCTCCAACACCGGCTACAACTGAAAGTCCACCTTGCTCCACCGCCATGTTGTTGATTAATTCCTGCATTAAAACTGTTTTCCCAACACCGGCTCCTCCAAAGAGTCCAATTTTACCACCTTGAGGATAGGGACAAAGTAAATCAATGACTTTAATTCCTGTCTCAAGAATTTCTGAACTTGTCAGTCTTTGATCAAACTCGGGAGCTTGACGATGAATCGGCATTGTTAATTCTGTATCTGGTGCTTCTTTTTCATCAATTGGATCACCTAAGACATTAAACATTCTTCCAAGAGTCTTTTCTCCAACGGGTACGTTGATTGGCTCACCCGTATCTGTTGCTTTCATTCCTCTTTGAAGACCATCCGTTGGCTGCATGGAAATGCAGCGTACGACATCATGTCCTGTATGTTGTGCAACTTCTAAAGCAATTTCTTCTCCATCCTTATTTTGTACAATTAACTTATTATACAAATCAGGTAGTTGGTCTTTTTGAAATTTCACATCCACAACGGATCCAATAATCTGATTGATTGTTCCTTGATTCATACTCTTATTCCACCCCCGCTGATAACTCTAATATTTCTTCTGTAATACGTTCTTGTCTTAATTGGTTGTAGCGATTACTCAATTCTTCGCGCATATCGTTCGCGTTATCGGTTGCTTGTTCCATCGCAATCCGACGCGTCATATTTTCACTGAATTTTGATTGATAGTAAGCTTCGTAAATCAACAATAAAATTCGAACCTCTTCAAACCGGCGATTAGCTGTTTCGTAATCGGGCTCATAAACAATAAAGTCACTATACACAAGTTGTTCATTCAAAAACTCCCAACGAATGGACAACTCATTGCCTTTCATTTCAGGAACTGCGACATAAATTTGGTACTGATCCCAATCATCCATCAACCGGTCATACAAGATGTCCAAATTGATATGGTCACTTTGTACTTTTTCGTTCATCACTTTTAAGTCGGTTACTCGGCCCAACTTTTCATAGTTTTGACTTCCTAACCAATAAATCGCATCAGGATCTAAATCTCTTGCTGCTCTCGTCATAGCTTGGTTATATCCCGAAACAAGTCCTAAATCAGGTACGAAACAAACCGCTAAAACATCCAACTCTTCAGAACCTTCGACTTTTTCTGAAGGGATGTGCTCGTACTCTGCAACAATCTCTTCAAACTCCTTGATTTGTCTTTGGTATCTTTGCAATTTACTCATTGAAACGAGTTTCATTGCATTTGTAATTTTTGAAACTTTATCTATGGTGTTCATACGCAGCTGAATCGTTTTAATGTTTTCAGCCATTTTGCATCACCTTAAACTCTTCAAGCAACTCTTCTAATACTTCATCAATTCGCTGCTCTAAATCTTCAGTGAGTTCATAATCTTCAGCTAGTTCTTCAAGTAGCTCTTCATGGTTTTCTGTAAAGGCTTGATGCATATACCGTTCAAACGAACGTACTTCATCCACTTCTAATTTGTCAATCCAACCATGCTCACTTAAATATAAACTTAATACAACTAGTTCATGTGAAATGATTTGATAAGTTGGCTGTTTCAGCAATTCCATTAATCGATCTCCGTGATCAATCGCTCGTTGCGTTTCAGGATCAATATCTGAACTGAACTGCGCAAATGAACTTAACTCATCATACGTGGCTAGCTCAAGCTTTAGTGATCCAGATACGGCTTTCATGGCTTCTGTTTGTGCAGAAGATCCTACACGGGAAACAGATAGTCCACTATCAACCGCTGGACGATTTCCGGAGTTGAACGCTTCGGTGTCTAAAAAGAGCTGTCCATCGGTAATGGAAATAACGTTTGTTGGGATATACGCACTAATATCGCCCAGTTGCGTTTCTATGATTGGCAAGGCTGTCATCGAGCCGCCACCATATTGTTCATTTAATTGTCCAGAACGTTCCAATAAACGTGAATGGAGATAGAAAACATCTCCAGGATACGCTTCTCGCCCTGATGGTCGTTTTAGGAGTAATGAAATGGTTCTGTAAGCAACGGCGTGCTTCGATAAATCATCATAAATGATTAAAACATCTTCCCCATTATCCATCCAATATTCACCAATCGCCGTTCCGGCATAAGGTGAAATATATTGACGAGCTGCTGAATCATCCGCTGGACTATTGATAATAACGGTATAATCCATTGCTCCGTAACGCTCTAATGTTTCTGCAACCTGAACAACCGTTGAAGATTTTTGACCGATGGCTACATAAATACATTTTACGTTTTGATCTTTTTGGTTCAGTATTGTATTTAAAGCAATACTTGTTTTACCGGTTTGACGGTCACCAATAATTAGCTCACGCTGTCCTTTTCCAATTGGAATCATTGAGTCGATGACTTTAATTCCTGTAAACAAAGGTCGATCAACACTTTGTCGCGTCATGACTCCTGGAGCTACGCGTTCAATGTGTCTCTCGTCTGTCGCTTCGATTGGTCCTTTATTATCTAGAGGTTCACCTAATGGGTCAATAATACGACCCAATAAATCATCCCCGACAGGTACTTGTACAATCTCTTCTGTTCGATAAACCGTATCTCCTTCACGGATACCACGGTCATCTCCAAGTAAAATAACACCCACTTGGTTTTCTTCCAAGTTAAGTGCTAGACCAAATGTACCATTTTCAAATCGTACGAGTTCGTTTGATTGAACGTCTCTCAATCCACGAACAAAAGAAATTCCGTCTCCAACAGTCAAAACAGATCCTGTATCTAAATCACTGAATTCCCAGTCTACTTGTTGAATTCTTTCTTGTAATCTTTGAATAATTTGTTCACTTTTTCTATCCATGCTGCACCTCTCTTATAATTTGATCGATGCGCGAACGGAAAGTCGTATCTATAACCGCACCATTTACTTCTAATCGAATACCTCCGATTAGCTTTTTATCTACTT
>DATGSY010000228.1:0-3110 GCA_035302125.1 Atopostipes sp. | reverse complement strand
CTTTTTCTTGAATTTTTAAGCCATGTTCATCGGTTCCAGTTAAGTAAAAAACATCTTCTCCTTGCAATCTTTTATAACGCGCAAGGATATCACAAGCGATTGTAGTATACGCACTACCTATATGCAATTTCCCACTTGGATAGTAAATTGGCGTTGTTATATAATACCCCTTATTTTCAGACACGATACCAATCCTTTTCTAAATGTTCAATCTATAATCATAATCTGTAAAATTATAGCACAAATACACCCTTTATTGTAGCCAAGAATGCAATTGTGCTAATGGTTTTCTATTCTATTCTCTCACGTGGATGTTTTCTTTTCAAAATGACTACGACAGTGCTCGTCATTTCATGGGTGAAAAATGATTATTTCTTGGTTAAATCAGCTCCAGCTTCTTTAATCCTTTGGCGATGCCATGATTAAAAACAGAATCTGTGACATAGTCAGCCGTCGCTTTCAACTCTTCAAAGCCATTTTCCATGGCAATGCCTGTCGCTACATAATTGATGATTTCCATGTCATTCAATCCATCACCAAAAGCAAACGTATTTTCATGGTTTACTCCTAGAGCTGAGATCATCATTTCAGCACCGGTCGCTTTGGAGACGCCTTTGTTGACAATATCCATCGACATTTGATTCGCCCGGGTAAACTCTAAGTGGTTGGAGAAAATCTTTCGGTACTCTTGTTCCTGCTCTTGATTGGCATTAATATTCATCATTAAAATCTCTTTGTGTTCATAATCTTCTTTTTCCGGTACTTTTTTCATCATTCGATGCCATAACTTGGCTTTTACTCGTTCTGGAATGATCCCTACTAAACCTTTTAAAAAGGTATACCATGAACCGCGGTTTACGAGTGAAATCATAGAATTTGCGATAATTTCATCCGCAGTAGATAAGAGAATCCCATCGCGGCGCTCTGTCGCCACTTCGACGACTTCATCGACAATTTCCATGTCTATCGGGTTTGAGTAGATAACTTCTCCTTCATGAACGATGTATTGACCATTCATTGAAATATAGCTGTCGATGTCTAATTCTTTTGCGATTTCATTCATTAAAACGGGTGCACGTCCGGTTGCGATAACCGGAATAGCACCATTTCTTTTTAATTGGTTAATTGCTTTTACGGTTGATTTAGGAATGGAATTATTACGGGTCACTAATGTCCCGTCAATATCAAAAAATACTAGTTTCTTCATAACAGCCCTCGCCTCTGTAAAGTGTTCAAAATAATCATACCATATGGGTCGTCATTATATTGTCAATTTTGTGTTATTTTTATTGGATCGTTTCCATTGGAATTCATTGACTCTTGGGTGCGTTTCGAATAAAACATGGATGTTTAAATTGCTGATTTAAAGCAATTGTGAAGGACCAAAAACAAATTCTTTTCTGCATGAACAAAGTTTGCCTTCCTTATGAAACTTCATCAGTTAGAATTGACATTTCTTTTAGGCTTACCTATAATAATAGCAACTGAATAAAATTGCAAAGAAAAGGCTCAGTAGTAGCGATTGTCCCTATTTTAGAGAGCTAACGTTGGTGGGAGTTAGTATATACATCGTCTGCGAATTACACCTTGGAGCAATCTACTAAGATGTAGCGTTTTAACCTTGCGTTAAAAGGAAGAGTGGAATAATGCTTCTCGTTATTCAATTAGGGTGGTAACACGGTAAAATCGTCCCGGCAAAAACAGTTTGTTTTTGCCGGTTTTTTTATGCTTTTAAACAAAAGCTACCCTTGAAGCTTTCAATTGTTTAAACGTCAGAACAGCTCTTCTTTTATTTAAATGAATGGATTCTAACAAAAACACTTTGGAGGTACCTAGGATGAATATATTAGATGAACTGGAATGGCGCGGTGCCATTAACCAGCAGACAGATGAAGAAGGTCTTCGCGAGTTACTTGATCAAGAAAGTATCGCGTTGTATTGCGGAATTGACCCGACTGGCGACAGTATGCACATTGGTCATTTAATTCCATTTATGATTTTAAAAAGATTCCAAATGGCTGGTCACCAGCCGGTCGTTTTAATCGGTGGCGGAACGGGTTCAATCGGAGACCCAAGCGGACGTACTTCTGAACGCCAATTGCAGTCGATCGAACAGATTAATGCAAATGCGGAAAAACTCAGTGATCAAATGCGGAAATTATTTGATGCTGGCTCAGAAGAATCGGGCATTCGTTTAGTCAACAACAATGAATGGTTAAGCGATATGCGATTTTTAGATTTCTTACGTGACTACGGAAAAGAATTCAATATTAATACCATGCTTGCGAAAGATGTGGTTGCGAGCCGTTTGGAATCTGGCATTTCATTTACAGAGTTTAGTTACCAGATTATTCAATCGATTGACTTCTTGCACTTATACCGAGAATTTGATGTGCAGCTGCAAGTGGGAGGTTCCGATCAATGGGGGAACATTACTTCTGGTTTAGATTTAATCCGGAAAAAAGAAGGTCCAGAAGCCGAAGCTTATGGTCTGACGATTCCCCTTTTATTGAAAGCGGATGGTACAAAATTCGGAAAAACAGCGGATGGTGCTGTTTGGTTAGATCCTGAGAAAACCACACCTTACGAGTTTTACCAATTCTGGTACAACCAAGATGACCGTGACGTTATTAAATACTTGAAGTACTTCACGTTCTTATCCCGCTATGATATCAACCAACTAGCGGAGAAAACGGAAAAAGAACCGCATAAACGTGAAGCGCAGCGCGTACTTGCAGAAGAAATGACGCGTTTCGTCCATGGCCAAGAAGCGTTAGACGAAGCCATCGAAATTTCAGAAGCTTTGTTCTCTGGAAATGTCCAAAACTTAACCGCAGAGCAAATTGAAATGTCCTTTAAAGACGTCCCTTCTGTAACGGCGCCTCGTGAAGCTGTTGATTTAGTGAGTTTCTTAGTGGATGTCACGGAAATTTCACCTTCCCGACGTCAAGCGCGTGAAGATATTAAAAATGGAGCCATCTACTTAAAAGGCGTGCGCATTCAAGATATTGATTATGTCGTCAGCGAAAAAGACAGTTACGATGAACGCTTTATTCTCGTTCGTCGTGGTAAAAAACGCTACTTCATGGTGCATTTAACTGACGAATAGG
>DATGSY010000227.1:0-10385 GCA_035302125.1 Atopostipes sp. | reverse complement strand
GCATGGAGGCACGAAATCGTTTGTTGCAACTTTCTTCGTATTCTCCGACTACTTGCGTCCAGCTGTTCGATTAGCAGCACTTTCACAAATTCCAGCTATTTATGTATTGACACATGACTCGGTAGCCGTTGGAGAAGATGGACCAACACACGAGCCGATTGAACAATTGTCAAGTTTCCGTGGCATGCCAAACGTTACGATGATGCGTCCGGCGGATGCGAACGAAGTAGCAGCGGCTTGGAAAGTAGCGTTGGAATCTAAAGATCGTCCAACCTTATTAGCTCTAACTCGTCAAGCCTTACCTGTCTTGCCAAACACTAAAGAGTTGGCGATGGACAACGTCAAGAAAGGTGCTTATGTCTTATCACCAGCTGAAGATGAAGCAGATGGTATCTTGATGGCTACGGGTTCAGAAGTACAGTTAGCTGTAAAAGCGCAAAAAGAATTGCGAGAAAAAGGACATGATGTCGCAGTTGTTTCAATGCCAAGTCTAGAACTGTTTGAATTACAGTCAGACGACTACAAAGAGAGTGTTCTGCCTAAAGACGTGAAGAAACGTCTAGCGGTTGAAATGGGCTCGCCATTTGGCTGGGATCGTTATGTAGGTCCTGAAGGAAATGTCATGGCCATTAACCGCTTTGGTGCAAGTGGTAAAGGTGACGAGGTTGTTGAACACCTTGGATTTACGGTTGAGAATGTGGTTAAAGAATATCTTGCATTAGACTAAAATGAATTTTTAAAAAGTTTTTATTGTTTTAGATGACAGCTGGCTTCTATGGTCAGCTGTTTTCTATTGAAATTAAAAAAGAAGTTAAAAAATGAACAAATTTTAATCTTCTATAGTTTTATTTCTTAATGATTTTAGGTAAAATAGTACTCGTGTATATTCTTAGGTATATAATTTTTTGGATGGGAGTGAAGAAACATGAACTTAGGTTTAGCAATTTTTCTAATTATATTAGCGTTAGTCGGTGGTTTAGCTGGAGGATTTTTCTTGGCGCGCCGTTATATGATGAAGTATTTTGAAGAAAATCCACCTATTGATGAAACAATGATTCGTACAATGATGCTTTCAATGGGACAAAAACCATCAGAGCGTAAAATCAACCAAATGGTCAATCAAATGAAAGCTCAAGCAAAAAATAAAAATAAGAAGTAAGTAGAAGATAAAACGAACAGTAAAATATAATTGAGCTGTTCGTTTCTTTTCATTTAATGATTATTGAAAGCTTGATAGATAAGAAGGTGCATGCATGGAAATATTCAGAAAATTAGGTTGGTTTTTTAAAGATAAATGGAAATCTTACTTCATTGCCGTACTGGCATTATTATTCGTTGCAGTTTTGCAACTTATTCCACCACGTATTATTGGTATTGTGATTGATGAAATTGCGATGGAAATCATCACCGTAGAGTCTTTGACTAGATGGTTACTTATTCTTTTAGCAACAGCAGTGGCTCAGTATATTTTACGTTATATTTGGCGTGTAAACATTTGGGGGAACGCTGCTCGACTTGAGCGAATTGTTCGAAATCGATTATATAGACATTTTACAAAGATGGACAGCGAATTTTATCAAAAATACCGAACGGGTGATTTAATGGCCCACGCGACCAATGACTTGCGTTCATTACGAATGGTTGCAGGTGCTGGAATACTTACGATGGCTGATTCTTTAAGTGTTACCCTAATTACGGTAACCACGATGTTCTTAGTTGTGGATTGGCGTTTGACGCTATTGGCTATTCTACCTATGCCGTTTTTGGCTCTTGCTTCCAGATACTTAGGTCAAATGCTGCATCACCGTTTTAGGGATGCACAAGCAGCCTTTTCGGATATGAACAACAAAGTGCAAGAAAGTTTGCAAGGAATCAAAGTAATTAAAACTTTTGGTCAAGAAAAGGAGGACATTGAAGAATTTAAAGTCCAAACGGATAATATTCTAGACAAAAACCAAGAAGTATATAAGATTGATTCACTTTTTGATCCAACACTGCAATTAATTATCGGAATTTCATATGTCATCTCCATAATTGTTGGTGGTTTTTTAATTCTTGATGTTGAGATTACTGTAGGGGATTTTGTAACTTTCATCAGCTATATTGGAATGCTTGTATGGCCAATGTATGCGATAGGACGCTTGTTCAATATTATTGAGCGAGGTTCAGCCAGTTACGAGCGAATTGAGATTTTATTGAATGAAGAATCCTCCATTAAAGAAAAACATGGAGCTACAGACGAACCAGCTGTAGGGGATCTTGAATTCGATATACAATCTTTTACTTATCCAGAAGATGATACGCCAGTTTTGGAAGATATTTACTTTAATTTGGAAAAAGGTAAAACACTTGGAATTGTTGGAAAAACAGGCGCTGGAAAATCTACCTTACTTAAATTATTATTAAGAGATTATGACCATTACGATGGAACAATTAAATTTGGGGGAAGAGACATCAGGGATTATACGTTTGATGCGCTACTTAAAAGTATCGGTTATGTGCCCCAAGATAATTTCTTATTTTCTACAACTATACGAGACAATATCCGATTCAGCGATCCGACCCTTCCACAAGAAGAAGTCGAGAAAGCTGCTAAAATCGCGGACATTCATTACGATATTTTGGAGATGCCAAAAGGGTATGATACGCAAACGGGTGAGCGAGGCGTTTCCCTATCAGGAGGACAAAAGCAGCGTGTATCGATTGCCCGCGCTTTGATTAAGAATCCTGAATTAATGATTCTTGATGATTCCTTGTCAGCCGTAGATGCAAAAACAGAAGAAGATATTCTAAGAGGACTAAAAGAACTACGTGAAGACCAAACGACGATTATAGTAGCCCATCGAATTAGTTCACTGATGCATGCCGATGAAATTATAGTGCTTGAAGATGGGAAAATTATTGAACGTGGATCACATGAAGAGTTGATCACTAAGGACGGTTGGTATAAAGACATGTATGACAAACAGCAACTAGAGCAATTACCATTAATAGAGGAGGGAGAGTAATATGGCTGCAGATTTACAAACCGAGGAAAAATCGCGATCGATACCAATGAAAGAACAGATGCATATTTTATTCCGGATTATCAAGTTCACAAGACCTTATATCAAGCAGTTTGCAGTAGCTATTCTCCTGGTAATTGCGCTGGCAGTATTAAGTGCTATACAACCCAGAGTCATCCAAATCTTTATCGATGAGCATTTAGCCTTAGGGACAGCAACAAGACAAACAGCGGTCATCTTTGGTGCTATCTATTTCGGAGTATCACTACTTCGAGCAGTGACTACTTTCTTTGAGTTATATCTTTTCAACATGGCTTCGGAAAAAACAGTTTTAAATGTACGAAACCTTCTTTTTGAGAAGGTACACAGTTTAGGGATGAAGTTTTTTGATAATACTTCGACCGGCTGGGTGGTTACCCGAGTCACAAACGATACAGAAGCCTTGAAGGATTTTTGGAATGTGCTCTTAAATATTATCCAAAGTACGTTAAGTGTCATTACAACGTTTGTCGCCATGTTGATTTTAGATTGGCAGATTTCTTTATGGATTTTAATTTTTGTGCCTTTATTATTAGGGGTAACACGTTTTTATCAAGTATACAGCTCACGCACTTATTCAGAGATGAAAAGTAAAAACAGTATGCTAAATACACAGCTGGCTGAGTCAATTAACGGCATGTCAATCATTCAACAATTCCGGCAAGAACAACGGATGGTTAATGAATTTGAAGAAACAAACGACTCTTATTTCCAGTCTCGTTTTTCAATGACGAAATTGAATGCCACTTTACTTAGTCCAGTGGTGAATCTTTTTTACACCCTTGCGATTATCGTTATTTTAGGTTTATTTGGCTATGACGCTTTACAGGGTCCTGTTGAAGTCGGTGTAATTTACGCCTTTACTTCGTACGTGAACTTGTTATTCCAGCCGTTGACGAGATTGATGGACAACTTGAGTTTATTCCAAGATGGAGTTATTTCCAGTGGTCGAATCTTGAAAGTGATGGATGATGAGACTTATACACCAGAACAAAATGAGAACCCAGCTTTTAAAATTGAAAAGGCTAAAATTGAATTTAAAAACATCACGTTTTCATATGATGGTGAAACGGATGTCTTAAAAGATATTTCCTTTACTGTAAACCCTGGAGAAACGGTTGCTTTGGTGGGGCACACAGGTAGTGGAAAATCTTCGATTATAAATGTTCTCATGCGTTTTTATGAATTTCAAGAAGGCGATGTATTAATTGATGGTAAATCCATTCGAGAATATCCAATGGAAGAATTGCGTAAAGAAATAGGACTCGTTTTACAAGATTCGTTTATGTTCTATGGGACCATAAAAGATAATATTCGACTATTAGATGATAGTATAAGTGATGAAGAAGTTGTAAATGCGGCTAAGTTTGTTCAAGCCGATCGCTTTATTGAAAAACTCCCGAATAAATACGATCATAAAGTCGTGGAGCGCGGAGCAGGCTTCTCAAGCGGAGAAAAACAACTCTTATCTTTTGCCAGTACGATTGTAAAAGATCCTAAAATATTGATTTTAGATGAAGCAACAGCCAATATTGATACAGAAACTGAAATTCTGATTCAAGAAGGCTTAAACCGAATGCGTGAAGGTCGAACTACCGTTGCAATTGCTCACCGATTATCCACTATACGTGATGCAGATCAAATTCTTGTGTTGGAAGCTGGAGAAATTGTTGAACGCGGAAATCATGACGAATTGATTGAATTAGGCGGTCGTTATAGTGAAATGTATGAGCTGCAAAATTTAGGTTATGTTAACGACGAGGAAATAGAATAAAAAATACTCCAAACAGAAATTCATTTTTTGAATCTGTTTGGAGTTTTATTTTTAGAATGTTGTTATAAATTATTCAGTCGTGACTGTTTCATCTAATTCATCGAAAGCTTGTTGGATTTTATCAGAATAATACTTATTGATATCATCAACACCTTCAATTTTTCTTTCGATTGTAAAGGGTTTACCGTATTTAACAATGGCTTTTTTTCGCAACAATAAGTCTTTCATTGTTAATGGGCCTGAATAGACTGCAGGAACCATTTTACTTTTACCTAAACGAGCGATGGTAACTGCTCCACCTTTTAGCTCTGTAGAGTAGCGGCTTCCAGTTGGAAAGACCATGACATTTAATTCGTTGTTTTTTAAGTAATTTACAGGTGTTTTTATTGCACTGACACCAGGTTTTTTACGGTCAACTGGAAAAGCGTTTAATTTTCGGATGAGCCATCCAAGAATAGGAATCTCAAAGAGTTCTTTCTTGGCCATAAAAGAAAATTTAAAAGGATAAGATGTCACCGCAATATATACAGGATCTAAAAAAGTACGATGTGGCGCTACTAAAACAAATTTTTCATCGGTTGGTAAGTTTTCCTTACCTTCTACTTTTGTCCGCCCATTTAATATAAGTAATAAAAATTGTAATAATCTAAATACGAAATTATAAAACAAACGATCACCTCTAATAAATACTAAGATTAGTATGCGGTAATTTAAAATAAAGTGCAAGTTTTATTTGATATTCACGTTGTTATTAGGTATAATGTTTGACGGTGCGGATGCACTGAATACTCACTCAAGTGGATTGTTCAATTGTTGCTCCCATGCCAGGAGTTATTTGAATAGTTGAAACTTGGGGACGGTAAAAAACAAAAATGGAGGAATTATAATGGCAGTAGTAACTATGAAACAATTGTTAGAATCTGGTGTTCATTTTGGTCACCAAACACGTCGTTGGGACCCAAAAATGAAACCATATATCTTTACAGAAAGAAATGGTATTTACATCATTGATTTACAACAAACTGTACATGCAATTGAAGAAGCGTACAATTTTGTTCGTGAAATCGGTGAAAACAATGGTGATGTTTTGTTTGTAGGAACTAAAAAACAAGCAGAAGAATCAATCAAAGAAGAAGCTGAACGTGCAGGTGTTCATTACGTTAACCACCGTTGGTTAGGCGGAACAATGACAAACTGGGAAACTATCAGCAAACGTATTGACTATCTAAAAGAATTAGAAGCAATGGAAGAAGACGGTACATTTGATGTCCTTCCTAAAAATGAAGTTAGTTTATTAATGAAAGAAAGAGATAAATTACAACGTACACTTGGAGGAATTAAAAACCTACAAGGAACTCCTGATGCATTGTTCGTTGTAGACCCTCGCAAAGAATATATTGCTGTTAACGAAGCAAATAAATTAGGAATCCCTGTAATTGCAATGGTAGATACAAATACAGACCCTGATAATATTGACTACGTAATTCCGGCAAACGATGACGCTATCCGTGCGATTAAATTGATTACTTCAATCATGGCAGACGCATTTGTTGAAGGTAACCAAGGTGAATCACAAGGTGCTGACGAAGAAAAATCAGCGTCTATTGAAGAAATGGTTGAAGCTGTAGAAGGCGACAACGAATAATTTTTTTCATATAATCAAATTACTAAGCATAAATATATTATATCAGGAGGAATTATCTTGGCAGAAATTAAAGCAGCTCAAGTTAAAGAACTTCGTGACCGTACAGGTGTTGGAATGATGGATGCTAAAAAAGCATTAGTTTCAACAGACGGTGACATGGAAAAAGCAATCGATGTTTTACGTGAAAAAGGTGTAGCGAAAGCAGCGAAAAAAGCGGATCGCGTTTCAGCAGAAGGATTAACATATATCCACGTTGAAGGAAACACTGCTGCAGTTGTAGAAGTAAACAGTGAAACAGATTATGTAGCTAAAAACGAGCAATTCCAAACTTTAGTGAAAGATATTGCAGAAGCGGTTGCTAAAAACAAACCTGCTTCCGTTGAAGAAGCTCAAGATCTTGAATTGTCAAATGGCGAAAAAGTTAGTGACGCAATCACTAGTGCAATTACAACTATTGGTGAAAATATCAACCTTCGTCGTTTTGAAATTGTTGAAAAAGAAGAAAGTGAAACTTTCGGCGCTTACGAGCATATGGGTGGAAGCATCTCTGTGTTGACTTTAATTGAAGGCGGAGACGAAGAAGTTGCACGCAACGTTGCAATGCACGTAGCTGCACTTAACCCAGAATATCTACGTCGTGACGATGTTCCTCAAGAAACACGTGATCACGAGTTAAATATTTTATCTGAACAAGCTAAAAACGAAGGTAAACCAGAACACATTGTTGAAAAAATGGTTGAAGGTCGTTTAAACAAATGGTTAGGTGAAATTTCATTAGTTGACCAACCATATGTTAAAGATGGCGACAAAACAGTTCAAGAATATTTAGAAGATAATAACGCTTCAATTAAATCATTCACTCGTCTTGAAGTAGGCGAAGGAATTGAAAAACGTGAAGAAGATTTCGCAGAAGAAGTTAGAAATCAAATGAACCTTTAATTTTAAAGATTTAGACAGGAGCGTCTAGCGTTCCTGTCTTTTTTTAGGCATAAAAGAATGTGGATATTTTTATGACGAACGATCGAATATCTTTGGTAAATAAGTGACTCATTCCAAGAGATATGCTAATATGAATATGTAATTCTAGGAGGACTTAAGATGAAAAAGCCTATATACAAAAGAGTTATTTTAAAACTCAGTGGGGAAGCTATTGCTGGTGACCAAGGTTTTGGAATTGATCCAGCAACAATCAAGACAATCGCTGAAGAAATTAAAGAAGTACATGAGTTAGGTGTAGAGCTTGCCATTATTGTAGGCGGAGGAAATATCTGGCGAGGCCAAACTGGAGAAGCAATGGGTATGGACCGAGCACAAGCCGACTATATTGGCATGTTGGCAACTGTCATGAACGGATTAGCATTACAAGATGGATTGGAAAATATTGATGTTCCGACACGCGTACAGACAGCAATTAGTATGGCAGAAGTAGCAGAGCCATATATCCGTAGACGTGCGATACGTCATTTAGAAAAAGGACGCGTGGTCATCTTTACAGGAGGCACTGGAAGTCCATATTTCTCAACGGATACTACGGCTGCCTTACGTGCTGCAGAAATTAACGCTGATGTAATTATGATGGCTAAAAACAATGTCGATGGCGTCTACTCAGCAGATCCAAACATCGATAAAAATGCTGTGAAATTTGACGAGTTAACTTATTTAGATGTGATTAACAAATCACTGAATGTGATGGACTCTACAGCATCTTCTTTAAGTATGGATAATGAAATCCCACTTGTAGTTTTCAAATTGAACGAAAAAGGCAACATTAAAAAAGTCGTCCTTGGTGAGAAAATAGGAACGAATATTAGGGGGAAAGAAAATGAGTCAACAGGTCATAAATGATACGAAAAAGAATATGGAAAATGCGATTCATTCGTTCACACGTGAGTTAGCAAGTATACGTGCAGGACGTGCAAATGCTAGTTTGTTAGACGGTGTAATGGTTTCATATTACGGAGCAAATACACCTCTAAACCAACTTGCACAAATATCCGTACCGGAAGCAAGAATGATAGTTATTACACCATACGATAAAAATATTTTAGAAGATATTGAAAAAGCGATCAACAAAGCTGATATTGGTATTACACCTTCCAATGATGGAACAGTTATCCGTTTAGTTGTTCCACAATTAACAGAAGAGCGTCGCCGCGAAGTTGCGAAACAAGTTGGAGAGACAGCTGAAAACGGTAAAGTAGCTATTCGTAATCTCCGTCGATCTGCAATGGATGAGTTGAAGAAATCCGAAAAAGACGGTGACATTTCTGAAGATGAATTGCGTCGTTTTGAAAAAGAAGTCCAAAAACTGACTGATGACGCTGTAAAAAATATTGATACATTGGCTGAAGAAAAAGAACAAGAAATTATTTCCAATTAATTTCTGATCTGAATGAGTTAAAACAAATCCGCTAGAACACTATTTGTTTTAGCGGATTTTATACGTATTTTATTGAAAATGTAAGTGAACCACTAAAGAACAATAGAAATTAAAGTATTTTATTGTAGATATGGTAGTTTATTTATATTTTCAATATAATAGAGTGTAGCAAAGAATATGAGGATGGTAATCATGAGTAATAATAATAACTCTTCCCGAAATATACTTAATGAACCGGTGCCTAATCATGTAGCGATTATCATGGATGGGAATGGTCGCTGGGCTCAAGAGCGTGGCTTAGATAGATCTGAGGGACACAAGGAAGGTGTCGAAGCCATTCGAAGAGTGGCGTTGAGTGCAAATGATTTAGGAATTAAAGTTTTAACTTTATACGCATTTTCGACAGAAAACTGGAAACGACCGGTTAAAGAAATTCAATATTTAATGGCTTTGCCTGGACAATTTTTATCTCGGTTTGTCCCTGAATTGAATGAGAATAATGTTAAAGTTACGGTCACTGGATTTAAAAAAAGAGTTCCGGATTTCACAAAGCGCTCCATCTATCAAGCAGTGGAAGAGACTAAGAATAATACTGGAATGATCTTAAATTTTGCTTTTAATTATGGCGGACGTGCGGAGATTATAAATGCAATTCAAGAAATTGCTATAGATGTAGAAAACGGAAGATTGAAGCCGGAAGCTATAGATGAATCCGTCGTTTCAAACCATCTCTTAACGGCCCAGCTTGGAGAATATCAGGATGTTGATTTTCTTATTCGCTCGAGTGGTGAAAAGCGTCTAAGTAATTTTTTATTGTGGCAAAATGCTTATAGTGAGTTTTATTTCACCAAAGAATTTTGGCCAGACTATAATGAAGAATTGTTTGAAAAAGCAATTTTGGAATATCAACGAAGAAATCGGAGATTTGGTGGAGTATAACCTTCACTTCAAAGAAGGAAGTAAGGAGGAACTTTCTTGCGAACACGCGTAATCACTTCTATTGTCTTATTATTAATCATTATTCCAGCAATTATTATGGGTGGCTGGCCGTTTAATATTGTAATGGGAGCCATAGCTCTTTTAGCTAGTATGGAATTGATCCATATGGCTAAAATTAGTCGGAAATTATTACCATCTATTGTTACATATATCGGTACATTGTCCATTGTCTTTTTTGATTATGTTGCTATATATATACCCGATAATTGGAACGACGGATTTATTCCTATTTTTTCATTAATGTTTTTATTGATTTGTACAGTGATTATACAAGGCTATAATTTTACAAAAGCAGGAATTTCTGCTTTAACGATGTTTTACGTTGGATTAGGCGGCTACTCAGCCATTACGATTCGTGGAGCAGATTTGGCATTGTTTTTATTTATTATATTGGTTGTTATGGTTACTGATATTGGTGCTTATTTTATAGGCTCTTTAATTGGTAAAAATAAATTAGCTCCTTTATTGTCACCGAATAAAACCATTGAAGGATCTTTAGGTGGTATAATTATGGCAGTTATCGTGGCTACTGTCTATTTGTTA
>DATGSY010000226.1:0-4646 GCA_035302125.1 Atopostipes sp. | reverse complement strand
GGATAATTCCCAGTTACTTGGATATCTGGTAGATTGAATCGGAACATTATCTGTAAATCCTTCAACGATAATATCGTTTCCTGAAAATTCTAATAATTCTGTCAAGGAATCCAACGTTTCCCTACCTACACTACTGATATTAGCGTCGCCCATTCCAAATAAAATCGATTCTTGAATATCCAGATAGACACCATCTTGATCACTTGAAACACTGATTTGGTCTCCGATACCTTCTTCTTCAATAAGAGCCATCGCTTCTTCATACATTTTAGTAACTTGTAGTGGGATATCGTTGGTTGATTCACTTTGTTCAGTTCCACCCGTTCCATTGCCTGTATCCAAATTACTAATTCCGGCACCTTCTATAATAGAACCCCCACCGGTTTCACCAATCAAAGCATCTTGGATGGATTGACTAGCGGAATTAAATTTTGCTTCGCTGACGTTTGACATCGAAAACAACAATATAAAAAAAGTTAGAAGCAATGACATTAAATCAGAAAAAGTCGTTAACCAACCGTCACCGCCACCTTCTTCTTGCTTTTTTCTTTTTCTTCTAGCCATTTTTTAAACCTCTTGTTTCTGTAGATTCTCAAGTGAGATTGGTTCACTTGTCTCCATCTCAGCTAATTCTTTTGTTGTTAAATAACTTTTTAATTTTTCTTCAATATCTCTAGGATTTTGTCCTTCTTGCATCGCAATAACACCTTCAAAAATAATTTCATATGTAATCATTTTATCCGCTGCTAGTTTTGTCATATTGGTTGCTAGTGGAAGGAAAACTAAGTTTGCAAGCATTGTCCCGTAAAAAGTTGTAATCAATGCAGTCGCCATTCCAGATCCGATTAGACTTGGGTCATCTAATTCACCTAACATAACGATTAGACCAATTAAGGTACCAATCATTCCAAATGCTGGTGCAAATTCGCCCCATTTATTAAATAAAGCAGGGGCCGCTTCATAACTTTCTTCGGTTAAATCCATTTCAAGTTCCATTTGCGATTTAATAACATCGCCTTCTTTACCATCTACAACCATTTGTAATCCTTTGAACATTGTTTCATTTTCAAGGCCTTGGATATCTTCTTCGATAGATAAAACACCATTAATACGAGCTTTTTTGCTAAATTCTGTAAATAAATGGACAATCTCTACACGATTATCCTCTGAACCCATTAATAACTCTCTCATGACTTTAGGAACCTTCAGTATCTCATCGAGTGGGAAACTGATCATTACAGCACTCATTGAACCAAAGAAGGTAATGATCCATGAGGGAACATCAATAAAAGCATTGATTGGTCCACTTGAAGCAATCGACCAAAAGACTAAGACGAACCCAATAATCATTCCCGCTAGTGGCATTAATAATTTTTTCATAGACTATCTCTTCTCCATTTAGAATGAATTTCTTGTTTATACTCAATTACTTTTTTTACAATTTGCTCCGGCTTTTCTTGAACGATTAATTTCTTTTGATTCGTTAAAGTAACCACTGTGTCGTATTGATCATCAATGCGATAAATCAAATCACAATTTAAATAAAAAGCCTCACCAGATATATTATGTAATTGAATCAACTTAATACCTACTCTCAATTATAAGAGGAAGGGCTATTTTAAAGCCCATCCCCCTACTTCTTAATTATCTTTTCAAGTTTAATAGTTCTTGTAACATTTCATCTGATGTTGTAATGGCTCTTGAGTTTGCTTGATAAGCGCGACTTGTTACAATCATGTCTGTAAATTCATTAGCTAAGTCAACGTTAGACATTTCTAAGAAACCAGAACGAATCACTCCAAAACCTTCGTCAGATGGCGCACCAACTTGAGCAATTCCTGAGTTAGCTGTTTGGTTATATAAGTTACCACCTTGTTTTTCAAGACCATCTGGGTTAGTAAAGTTCGCTAAGCCAACACGTCCAAGTAAATACGTTTGTCCGTCATCGTATGTTCCAATGATGTTTCCAGTATCGTCAATACTGAAACTTTGTAAAGTAGCGTCACCAATTGTTTCGCGGATAACAAGAGATGAAAGATTTCCTTCGTTTACTGATAATTCTGGAGTATCTTCACCAATTTCTTGAGGATTTTCAAGACCATAACCCATTACACGCATACCACTTGATGTAACTAGATTTCCATCTTCATCTGTATAGAATCCACCATCTCGCGTGTACTGCATAGCACCATTTCCATCCCCACTACCACTTACGATAAAAAATGAATTGTCACCATTTTGGATTCCAAAATCTAATCCACGACCAGTCGCTTGTAGTGATCCGCCTGTCATAATCGTATCTGTTCCAGAAACTTGCACACCCATACCAACTTGTTGTGCATTCACTCCGCCTCGGTTATTGTTTGCACCTTGAGCTGCAGCGTCAATCTGACTAATCATATCTTCAAAACGTACACGTCCAGATTTGAAACCTGTTGTACTTACGTTTGCGATATTATTTGCGATAACGTCCATTTTTGTTTGTTGGCTTTTCATTCCTGAAACACCAGCATATAAAGATTTTAACATTGAAAATTCCCTCCATTATTGTTTCCCAAATCAATCAGTCAAAGGGAAAATGGCCTCTTTTCAGTCCAGCCATTTGTTTATTTTTTTATGTGAATTGCACTATCAATATTTGTTACTTCTGTCATTTCATCTGTCTTTGAAGCCGTAATAATTGTTCGATTTTTAATACTTGCGATTAGCGACAAGTCATCATAAATGATTAAAGAATTTTTAGCTCCTTTATCATCCAGTGTAGAGAAAGCTTCCTCTAAATTTGTCATATCTGTACCATCCAACTGAATCCCTCGTTGATCCATCCGCTTTTGCGCATGATTGGATACATTAATCGAATGCGTTGAACCACTGCTTTTCTGTACTTCTTTTTCTTTCAGGGCCTCATCAACAAACGCTTGAAAACGTCGGTCCGTTTTTGGTGCCTTTTTTTGTTGTGTCTGTTTCGTTTGATTTACTCGATCTAAATAACTTTGATGATTAATTCTATTCGGCATTCGATTCACCGCCAACTTCAATAATATTATTTAAGTTGTAGTTAACCCCATCAATTTGAATGGTCGCAAAGCCATTTGAAAAACGAACTTTATCAACAATACCTGTAACCAATCCTTCTTCCAAACCAGCGACAGTCACTTCTTTACCAACCAAAGATAAAGCTTGCTGCTGTTGCGTCATCATCATTGTGTTTTGAATAGATGTCGTTAACTCAGTCATCTGATCCAACATATTCATCTGAATCAGTTGCCCCATAAAATCAGTCTGGCTACCCGAACCACCATCTCCTCCATCAAAAGATGGATTACTAATTTCTGCCGCTATAATTTTCAAAAAACCTTCTTGATCAAGCATGGCATTACTTGTTTGTTGCTCAGTTGATGCTTGATTGACTGAACCAATTAAAAACTCACTTGGTATTCTCATATAAGCTCCTTTCAGACCCACATACTCACTCGCCCAGTATTTGCGTCGTATTTCTTTTCTATTTTTTCTACTACTTGCTCTTCTTTTGGAGAATAATTCAAAGTCTTTCTTTGCTTAGATTCTTGTTCTTGCTCTTTAAAGAAAGGATTTCCTTGAGTACCTGCATCCGCTAAATGGTGCTCATTTCGAGCAATAGAAACCTGAAAATCAGTGACCTTTATATCTTGCGTTGCTAACTTTGTTGTTAACTCAGCCATCTTTAATTCCAGCCATTCTTTTGTATCCTCATGTTCAACCACTAGCCTTGCAGTAAGTCCCTTATCCTTTAAAACAAGCTCAATCTCCAATTCCCCCAAATGTTCAGGTGTTAACTGAATACGTGCCGTCGACACTTTTTCGAGATCATTTGAAGTATCCATTTGCTCAACCACAAAAGATTCAACCTGATTCACCCATTCCGTTTCCGACACCTTAACAACTTCCTGTGCTTTCACTTGGGGTTCAACAGTCCTCAGTTTTCTAAGCTGTTCAATTCCTCGCTCAAACTCAAGTTGGATTGTCTCATCTACTGAAACCTCAACTTCCTTATCCGGAATGACCACATTTGTGCTTTGTTCTTGAATTCCTTTTTCTTCAGTATTTGACTCTAGTATTTCTTTTGTAACTAAAATCTCATCCAACTCAAAAGTTGTATTAAATTGAGTTTGTGAACTTATGGATTCTTTCGCTTTTAGCGGAACTTTTTCATTCTCCACTGAAACAAAATCTTCCGAAACGTTTTCCAACGGTTGCTCTGAGTTTTCTATCATATTTTCATGACTCATCCACTTAAACTCATTATTTATTTCTTCTGAATTTTGAACCGTTATGAGTGATGAATTCCCAAGACTCTTTTCTAGACTCAGAGATTCTTCAGCAGTTAAAGGAACTTCAAACTTTTTGTGTGTATTTTCTTCAAAAGAACTATTTACTGCTGTTTCATTATCCGTCATTTCCATTGTTTCAACTTCTGTAGTATTTAACAAACTTTCATCTGAAGGATTCATTTGAAGAGTTTTCATTGAAGAATCAATGATGACCGTTTCTTCTGTCTCTATCGTTTCAAGAAAAATTCCTTCGTCAGGTTTTACTGAAGGATCTGCGAATGTTTCTGATTGTTGCATCCACACGAACCAAGGAATTCCTTGTTCATTTACATCCAC
>DATGSY010000225.1:0-2150 GCA_035302125.1 Atopostipes sp. | reverse complement strand
TTTCAATCGTGAATCCAGCTTTTATTAATCCTTCTAAATAAGTCGTTAGCGTCCGATGGTATTTTGTCATTTTACTCCCTAAAAAGACAGCTTCTCGTTTTCCTTCGAGAAAATAGTCATCTACAGGAAAATGTAATACTTCACCTTGGTCGTCATAATACCAATCCTGGCTTCCATATGCAGTAAACGTGGGGTGTTCGACCGTAAAAACAAAGCTTCCATTTTCTTTTATCGTGTAACTAATTTTACGAATTAACGCTTCATAATTTTCAACATAATGAAAGACGAGTGAACTCATCACTACATCAAATGAGTTTTTGGGAAAGTTAATTTTTTCTATATCTTCTTTTACGAATTCGATTTTTGGTGAAGGAAACTTTTCAGAAGCCACTTTTAGCATCTTTTCCGATTGATCGATACCAATGACTCGTTTTGCCCCTTGTTCAATGGCATAATTACAATGCCAACCATAACCACAACCTAAGTCTAAAACCGTTTTATTTTTAAAATCCGGAAGAAGTTCTTTAAATACTAACCATTCATTGGCTCCTGCTAGGCCTTCTTTAGAGCGGGTCATTTGACTGTATTTTTTAAAAAATTGCGGATCATCATAAATGTTCATCGGAATCCCTCTTACGTTTCGATTTATTTTATGTTTTCTTGAATTCTAGTATACTACATGTATCAAAGTCTAAAAGGTGGTTATATGACATTCAATGTATCTAAAATTTCTTATGAAGATAGTATCAAAATAGGTGCTGACGACGCACCTGTAAAAGTCGTCGAATATATTAATCTGCGTTGCCCCTACTCCAAAGCTTATGAAGAACAAGTCGCCCCGTCTTTAAATGAATGGATTGAAAATGGACAAGTCCAGCGTGTCCTCAAACATTTTGACAAAGAAAAAGAAAACCTAGAACCTGGGAATATTCTCCATCAGTATCTCAATTATGAAACGCCCAAAGATAGTTACAAAACCATTCAAAAGATATTTAAACATCAAGACGATTGGGGTAAAGAACGCCCAGCGTACATTCCACATGTAGCGAAAGATAAACTTGACCTAAGTCTTCAATCTTCGAATAAGGAACGCTCCAAACGAGTTCTCGAAGAAGTGAAAGCTGTAAATGTAGAATATATTCCAACCGTTTTTGTTGGGCAAGAAGCTTTTGTAGGAACGGCAGATATCGAGGAATTTCATCAAGCCGTAGAACAACAAGTAAAACAAACAGAAAGGTGATTACATGTCATTTAACTATGCTGAAATTACACATGAAGACAGCATCAAAATTGGATCCGACGATGCACCGCTTAAAATCGTCGAATATATTAATTTACGATGCCCGGATTCCAAGAATTATGAAGAAAATCTTGCCCCCTTTTTGGATGCCTATATCAAAAATGGGACAGCCCAACGAATTTTGAAACATTTTGACAAGCAAAAGTATCCCCTTGAAGTAGGAAATGTCCTCAATCAATATCTTGATTACAGTAAGCCGGAAGAGACGTTTGAAATCATTAAAAAACTCTTCGATGAGCAATCGACTTGGGGAAATCACCGACTGTCGCACATCCCACATATTGCCAAAGATTACGGCTTATCTTTACAAGAGGCTAATCGAGAACAAGCGAAACGTGTGGATGAAGAAGTTGAAGCGGTCAATATTGAATTTGTTCCTACCGTATTTGTCGGCGAAGAAGCCTTTGTTGAAAAAATCGATTTAGAAGAATTTAAACACGCGGTTGAAAATTATTTCAAATAGAGTTTTGGGATAAGGCAGTTCATGCCTTATCCCTTTTTCTTTATCTATTAGTGATCTTCCATTTATAATAACCTTAATTCTTCCATCATCGCAGGACGATTATTGTATTTTTCTCTTAAGTCCAATACAATCTCTCGAACTCTCTCTTCACTGCCTGGAAGCTTTCTCAATCGTTTAATAAGTGAAACAATTCGACGATACTTCTTCCTTGGACCAGCGACTTCTGCTAATTCTAAAATTTCTTTTTCATAACGCTCAAATACTTCGTTAGGGAATAATTCAACCAATTCATTCTCATAGGTTTGTAAATAAGAGAAGTTTGGACTATTAACCACATAGTTTAATAACTTTTCGTACAGCTTTTCTTCGTAAAGAATTTTATCTATG
>DATGSY010000224.1:0-3340 GCA_035302125.1 Atopostipes sp. | reverse complement strand
AAATAAGATAAAATTTGGAAGGGTGGCCTGTTTTGGATGTCAGATAAAACAATTATCGTATTGGTAGGTCCGAGTGGCAGTGGAAAAACATCGATTGGAAAATTGCTTTCGAAACATGGGATTCCGCGTCTAACTACGACGACAACGAGAGCTCCGCGGCCAGGTGAAGTGGATGGGGTGGATTATTATTTCCGGCAGTTTAGTGAGCTGGAAATGGAGAAGTTCGTTGAACAAACGGTTTATGATGGCAATCGCTACGGACTTACAAAAGATGAAGTGAAAGAAATGCTGGAAAAACATGACATCGTCCATGTATCACTTGATCAAAATGGCGCAGAAGCCATGAAAGAAGTCTTCCCGAAAGAGGCGTTTGTTGTTTTTGTGCAGATTGATGAAGAAATCATGATTCACCGCATGAAAAAACGAGGCGACTCGGAAGAGGAAATCCAAGACCGCATCAAGTACAGTCGTCATACGGATGAGTTAGTCCCACCCCCATATACGGATTTAATTGTAGAGAATATCGATATGAATATCGCCGCTCAAAAAATTATCGATAAAGTCACCCAAACGCACTAAACATTCTAATAAACCTTAAAATGACCAGTCTCCTTTAATGGAAACTGGTCATTTTCAATTTCTAAACGCGTGAGGACTAAACTCCCAATTAAAAAAGAGTGCTATCTTTTATCGATAGCACTCTTTGTATACTTCTATTTAATTAAGGAGTCTGAAAGTTAGACGAGGCAAAACTGTCTGGTACATCAATACCGCCAATACCTTCTGCGTTGTAACTTTCACCGTTCATGATGGAGTTTTTAACTACGACATAGTCCACCTTGCGGATAGCTTCTAAGTCTCTTCCACCTGCATAAGAGATTGAAGATTGTAAGTCTTGTTCCATTTCTGTCAAGGTATCTTGAATCGAACCTTTGAAAGGTACAAGCATGGATTTACCTTCAACGTTACGGTGCTCACCTTTTTGTTGAGCCGACGCGCTACCGAAGTATTCTTTGAATTTTCGGTTATTGATTTCTACGGTTTCACCTGGTGATTCTTCGTGACCTGCAAATAATGAACCGATCATGACCATCGATGCACCAAAGCGAATCGATTTCGCGATGTCACCGTGTGTACGAACCCCACCATCTGCAATGATTGGTTTACGAGCTACTTTTGAGCAGCGTGAAACGGCAGCTAATTGCCAGCCCCCTGTACCAAAACCAGTTTTTAGTTTTGTCGTACATACTTTACCAGGTCCAACTCCCACTTTCGTTGCGTCAGCACCTACGTTTTCAAGGTCGCGGACGGCTTCAGGGGTTGCGACGTTTCCGGCAATTAAAAAGGATTCTGGCATATGTTTTTTAACGTGTTTAATCATTTTAATGACTGTGTCTGAATGACCATGTGCAACATCAATCGTTACATAGTCAGGAATTAAATCTTCATTGACCAGTTCTTCTACAAAATCATATTCAGCACTTTTAATGCCTAAACTGATTGAAGTGAATAAATCTCTCTCGCGCATCATTTTGATGAAGTCTTTTCTTGTTTCTTCTTCAAAACGGTGCATGACATAGAAATAGCCATTTTCTGCTAACCAAACGGATAAATCTTCATCAATGATCGTTTGCATGTTTGCGGGAACAACTGGTAATTTAAAGCGATGGTTTCCAAATTCTATCGATGTGTCTGCTTCCGAACGACTTCCCAATACACCTTTGGCTGGGATTAACTGAATATCTTCATAATCGAAAACTTTCATTGAAAGTAAACGCTCCTCTAAATATATTAAGGGGTAACTGTTGATTGCACAAAAAAATTCCCGAAATGTTGTTTTCCAATCACACACATTCCGAGAGGTTAAAATTAATTCCCTTTGATACTATACAGAATAGGGGGACCAAAGTCAAAGGAAAATGACATTAAACTTATTTTTGTCACATTTCTTTGTATTCGTTTTTAAAGAAGAAGGAAAGGGAGAAAATTAAACAAGACAATCCGATTTTCAAGCCCTCTCATGTATAATTAAGTTAAGATTTGAACGGAGGGATTAGTGGATGTTGCAACAAACTCAAAAACGAAAAGACGATGAACGGAAGAAAAAGCTGATCATCGCTGGATTGATCGGCTTGCTACCTTTTTTATATTTTGCCATTATCGGTTTTTATGATTGGACCAATGTAACAACCCAAGATTATGAATTGGGGGCCTTTTTTTATCATTTACGAACGCCTATGCGCACAACCATTGCCACGGCCATCACAAGAATGGCAGACCGAGAAGCGCAGACGATTGTGACCGTCGTCATGGTGCTTCTACTCCTCATATTCAAAAAATGGCGGACGGGCCTGTGGTATGGCTTAACCGTATTACTTGGTGCATACTTTTTAAATGGCTGGGTCAAAGACATTTACCGAAGGGTACGGCCTGAAGAAATTGAGCATTTAATCGAACAAGGCGGATGGGCTTTCCCAAGCGGGCATGCGATGGGTGGAATGATTGTTTATGGCGGGCTATTGTTCTTGGCGCTCCGATACTTCAAGGGCCCAGCGTTACGATGGACGTTGACGATTTTTCTTGGCATACTGATATTACTGATCGGATTAAGCCGCGTTTACTTAGGTGTACATTATTTAAGTGATGTCATCGGCGGCTTTTCATTAGGTTTTACTTGGCTGACTTTATCCATTGCATTTTTGGGTTTGAGATTCACTCGTATGGAATTTCAGCCAAAGAGACGTTATTCATTTAAAGATTATAGTCGATAGGATAAATAATGAGTAGAAAGGAAGATCAGAATGGAACAAGAAAGAAAAGTAGAAATTTTACAAGAGGTCATTCGGATTCAATCGGTAAACGGCAATGAAGAAGAGGTCGCAAAATATTTCCAAGAATTGCTGAAAGAATACGACATTGACTCTGAATTGATTCCATGGGAAGAAGAAGGACGAAGCAGTTTGGTCGCTACATTGAAAAAGGGCGAAGGAAAAGTCCTTGGCGTGTCCGGACATATGGATGTTGTGGCTGCGGGAGACGAATCGCAGTGGAAATACCCGCCATTTGATGCGCACATCGAAGACAATAAATTGTACGGGCGCGGTTCGACCGACATGAAGGCTGGAACAACAGCGCTTGTTTTGACCATGATCGAGATGAAAGAAGAAGAGATTCCATTTGAAGGAACCCTTAAATTGCTTTTGACGGTTGGAGAAGAAGTTGGGCAACACGGTGCCAAACAACTGACAGAAATGGGTTATGCGGATGACTTGGATGCTTTATTAATAGCCGAACCGACCAACTTTAATATTGGCTACATCCACAAAGGGTCCATGGATTA
>DATGSY010000223.1:0-3073 GCA_035302125.1 Atopostipes sp. | reverse complement strand
CTCTTTAGAAGGTTTATACTCCTCCCATGTCGGTCGAATGGTAATTTTATCCGAAACTTGAACGGGTTTATAATATTTTTTCCATGCTGTTGACCACTCTTCCTCGTCTACCGCATCAACAGTTATTTCATTTTTACCAATATTTATATCAAACTGTTGTAAATCAATAATGGAATCTCTAATTTTTGAAATTGTACTTTCACTTTTTATATTGTCGGGGATATAAGTTTTAATATAGGCACCTTCTGTAGGATAGTCTCTAGGATTTAACTCAAACATCTCGCCCAACGTAGTTTTACGAGCCTTTAATAAGTCTAAGGAATTTTTTACCACTACCCCACTCGTTCCTAATTCATTCAATATATTTGAAACAGGTTCAATAGCTTCGTTGGATGTATGTATACAAATTTCTAACCATTTCACTTTGTTCAGCCCTTTTCTGATTATCCAATATTCTTGTTTAATAAATATGTAGAAAATAACAGTGGTTTATATCCCACTGTTATTCGCCTTTGAATGCTTTTTTAAATCTTTGAAAGAAGGAATCCCCTTGTTCATCGGTAGCTTCATTTCCACCAATTTCATTAAATTCACGAAGTAATTCCTTTTGCTTATCCGTTAATTTTGTTGGCGTTATTACCCTAACCTGAACATGTTGGTCTCCATGACCATAACCGCGAACATTTGGAGCACCTTTACCTTTTAAACGGAAAACTTTATCTGTTTGCGTTCCAGCAGGGATTTTCAGCATAACATTTCCATGCACAGTGGGAACTTCAATTTCATCTCCTAAGGCTGCTTGCGTATATGTTAAGGGTAGTTCACAAAATATATTGTCTCCTTGACGTTCAAAATAGTCATGGGCTTTAACTTGAATGACGACAAATAAGTCTCCTGACGGGCCCCCGTTGACTCCAGCCTCTCCCTTTCCAGGTACTCTGATTTGTTGTCCTTCATCTATACCAGCTGGGATAGACACCTTGATTTTTCTTTGTTTTTTGACCCTACCTGAACCTTGACATGTTGGGCATTTCTCAGGAATGATTTTACCTGTACCATTACAATGATGACAGACTCTTCTATTTACTACTCTGCCAAACGGTGTATTTTGCTCCGTATTTAATTGTCCTGACCCATGGCAGTGAGAACAAGTGTCTACTTTAGTTCCAGGTTTAGCACCTGATCCATGACAAGTATCACATTCTTCTTCCTTAGGAATTGTAATTTCTGCTTCTTTTCCAAAAATGGCTTCTTCGAAATCCAGCACCATCGTGTATTGTAAATCAGCACCTTGCTGAGGTGCATTTGGATCACGAGTACGACCCCCACCACCAAAGAACATATCAAAAATATCGCCAAACCCAGAAAAGTCTTGAGCACCACCGAAACCGCCAAAACCTTGACCGCCTGGTCCCGCATGACCGAACTGGTCATACTGAGTTCGTTTTTGTTCGTCACTTAATATTTCATAAGCCTCTTTCGCTTCCTTGAATTTATCTTCTGCACCCTCTTCTTTATTGACATCTGGGTGATATTTCCTAGCTAATTTACGATATGCTTTTCGGATATCATCTTTCGAAGCATTTTTATCTACTCCGAGTATTTCATAATAATCTCGTTTACTCAATGTCATTCACTCTCCCGCTACACTCTATACATAACTGTCATCTTACCATTTATTATCGTTTCTTAGCAAATATATCTTATATCTCATCTACATATTAAATACATGAAAAAGTCAAAGTCAAGGAGGTCCTGACTTTGACTTTTTCTCTTACTATAAAATGCTAATTTAAATTTGAGGAGATAAAGAACAAGACATTACTTTTCTTCCTTGTTTTCTTCATCATCCACTTCTTTATAATCCGCATCTACAACATCATCGTCAGTTTTTTCCTGACCTTGTTCAGTTTGTCCTTCTTCTTGGGACATTTGTTCGTATAATTTAACTGATAATTGTTGTACTTGTTCTTCTAGTGCTTCTTTTTTAGCTTTAATATCTTCAATGTCATCTGATTCTATTGCTTTTTGTAATGCTTCTTTAGCTTCAGTCGCTTTTTGTTTCTCATCTTCGGAAACCTTATCTTCAAGGTCTTTAAGTGTTTTATCAGTTGTAAAGATGAGTTGGTCTGCTTCATTTCGAAGATCTACTTCTTCACGACGCTTTTTGTCCTCCTCAGCGTTTTCTTCAGCATCCTTTACCATTTGATCTATTTCTTCATCTGATAATCCCGAAGAAGATTTAATCGTAATAGATTGTTCTTTATTCGTTCCCTTATCTTTCGCACTTACATTAACAATCCCATTAGCATCAATATCAAATTTAACTTCGATTTGAGGAACTCCTCTAGGTGCAGGTGGAATATCTGTTAATTGGAAACGACCAAGTGTTTTATTATTTGTTGCCATTTCACGTTCACCTTGCAGAACATGAATATCAACTGCTGTTTGGTTATCTGCGGCAGTTGAAAATACCTGTGACTCACTAGTAGGTATTGTTGTATTACGCTCAATCAACTTAGTAAATACGCCACCCATTGTTTCTATACCTAATGAAAGTGGTGTTACATCCAATAGAAGGACATCTTTTACATCACCTTGTAAAACTCCGCCTTGAATAGCTGCACCGAGTGCAACCACTTCATCTGGGTTGACTCCTTTAGAAGGATCTTTGGTCGTCTCACGCTTAATAGCTTCTTGAACTGCAGGAATACGAGTTGAACCACCAACTAAAAGAACCTTATCTATATCATTAGCTGTCATATCAGCATCTGATAAAGATTTACGTACTGGGACCATAGTTCTCTCTACTAATTCAGATGTTAACTCATCAAACTTAGCACGAGTTAATGTCATTTCCAAATGTAATGGTCCTGCTTCACCAGCTGTAATAAATGGTAAAGATATTTGTGTTTGCGAAACACCTGATAAATCTTTTTTTGCTTTTTCGGCTGCGTCCTTCAAACGTTGTGTTGCCATCTTATCTTGAGATAAATCTATTCCATTTTCTTTTCTAAATTCTTGGACCATATATTCTATGACTTTTTCATCAAAATCGTCTCCACCTAAACGA
>DATGSY010000222.1:0-5650 GCA_035302125.1 Atopostipes sp. | reverse complement strand
AAGCACAGGTCGGCATACCTTTAAGTGAGATACGGGCAACGATTGAAGCTGTAAAAGACTACAAATTTGAATATACTGTTGACGGGGCTCAAGTGATCGAAGAAGGGTTTGGTGTGGTCGCTTGTATTACCCCATGGAACTATCCCCTGCTTCAAATTGAGCGGAAAGTCGTTCCTGCATTACTATCTGGAAATACGGCCGTGCTTAAACCAGCAAGTAATACACCACTAACGGCTGTATTGTATGCCGAAGTGATGGATGAAGTGGGCTTCCCTCCTGGTGTGTTTAATTTAGTGACCGGTAGTGGAAGTACGACAGGTGATTACTTAGCTGGTCATGACGATGTAGATGTCGTGTCCTTTACTGGATCGACGGCGGTTGGTTCAACGATGTATGAAAAAGCCGCCAACCGGATTAAACAACTCGTTTTAGAACTCGGTGGAAAATCACCTTTAGTCTACTTAGAAGGCGGCGACTTGCAAGCAGCCGTGAAACAAGCCATGAACACCGTCTTGAATAACCAAGGACAAACCTGTACCGCTTTAACTCGTTTATTGATTCCAAGCGATCGCTTAGAAGAAACAAAAGATTATGTTTTGAAATATTACGAAGAAGCTGTCCATGTGGGAGATCCTACTAAAGAAGACACGATGGTGGGTCCTATGGTTTCAGAAAGCCAGCGTGAAACCGTGATGGAGTATATTCAAAAAGGGAAAGAAGAAGGCGCTGAAGTTTTAATTGGCGGGAATGAAATCGATGGATCTGGCTTTTATGTCGAGCCGACCGTCTTTGTGAATGCCACGAACGATATGACAATCTCACAAGAAGAGATTTTTGGTCCAGTATTAACTGTGATCACTTATGACACGGAAGAAGAAGCATTGAAGATTGCGAATGATTCCATCTATGGCTTATCCGGAGCGGTTGTGGGACCAGAAGACAAAGCCATTGAAATGGCACGCAAAATTCGGACAGGAAACATTATCGTGAATGGTGGAAGACGTTCTCCTTATGCCCCATTCGGTGGATACAAACAATCCGGACGCGGACGAGAGAACGGCATTTTCGGTGTGAAAGATTATCTAGAAATTAAAGCTGTATTTGCATAAATAATAGGTCGTATAAATAAAACGAAGGCAAAAGTAGTGGACGAAATGTTCGCTACTTTTGCCTTTGTATGTTCTTAGATTGCTAATTGATTTTAAAAATAACGATGTCTTTATAATATTCTCATATAATCCGATATAAATTAACTAATGATCTTTATAAAGTTTGCTGCTACAATGATCTTAAGAGATACACGAGAGGTGACAACTGGAATGTCGGATAACGAATATAGAAATTTTATAAATCAATTAGACCAATCTTTAAAATATGGCTTTATACACGATATTCATTATAAAAATAATCATTATTCGCCTAAGGTTTTAATTAATAATCCCGAGAGCGGAGAATATGTATTAAATGAAATACAAAATGAGTTAAGAAAATCAAAATCATTTTGTATAAATGTTGCTTTTATTACAACTGCCGGTATTGGTATGTTGAAAACTCAACTATCAGACTTTGTAGATAAAGGTGGAACGGGGAAAATTTTAGTTTCTCCTTACTTAGGGTTTAACGATCCTGCCGCATTGTATGAACTATTGAAATTACAAAATATTGACGTAAAAATGACTACTGAAGAAGTAAACTCTCACGCAAAAGTCTACATATTTAATCGTGAACAAGAGCAATCCGTTATAGTGGGAAGTTCAAATCTAACGCATTCCGCTTTAAAATTAAATTATGAATGGAACGTAAAATTAACATCTACAGATAATGGAGATTTCATTAAACGAACAACTGCTGATTTTGATGCTCTTTGGGAACGTTCAATTAAGCTGACAGAAGCATCGATAAAAGAATATGCACGAAATCGAAAAAAGCTCGTTCAAACGGATGTGCTTCAAGAACAACCTACTCAGCAAACTGACGTTTATCCCGTGATCCGCCCGAACAACATGCAAAAAGAAGCAGTAACTGCTCTCCAGTCCTTACGACAAAAAGGTGCTGAACGTGCGTTGGTCATTAGTGCAACAGGGACAGGTAAAACTTATTTAGGAGCTTTTGATGTAAAACAATATAAGCCAAAACGAATGTTGTTTTTAGTCCATCGGGAACAAATCTTACGTGACGCTCAAGATTCCTTTAAGCAAGTGATTGGTTTTCAAGATGACGAATCCTGTATATACAAAAGTGGCCAGGATGTTTCAAACAAAAAATATGTCTTCGCAACCGTTCAGTCCTTGTCACGAGATGAGAACTTGAAAGCTTTAAGGAAAGATTTATTTGACTATATTATGGTAGATGAAGTTCATCATGCTGCAGCTGGTAGTTATCAAAAGATAATGCATCATTTTGATCCCGATTTTTATTTAGGTTTAACGGCTACTCCTGAACGAACAGATGGACAAAATATTTATGAGTTATTTCATTACAATGTAGCTTATGAAATTCGCTTACATGATGCTTTAACAGAAGAAATGTTAACGCCATTTTTGTATTACGGTGTAACCGAAATGCGGAAAAAGGATGGCGAGCTCATTGATGAAAAGGAAGACTTTTCACGATTAGTGACTTCTGAACGGGTAGAGCATCTCTTAGAGAAAATTCATTATTATGAAATAAGTTCTGAAAAAACAAGAGGCTTAATTTTTTGTTCACGCAATCAAGAAGCCGAGGAATTATCAGCTGAACTAAATAAAAGAGGACTTAGAACGGTGGCCTTATCTGGAAAAGATTCCCAAGAAGTAAGGGAAAAAGAAGTCCAAAAGTTGGAAAACGATGAATTAGACTATATTCTGACAGTGGATATTTTTAACGAGGGAATCGATATACCGAGCTTGAATCAAATTGTGATGCTGCGAAATACACAGTCAAGTATCGTTTTTATCCAACAATTAGGAAGAGGTCTACGTCTGCATCCTAAAAAAGAATTTGTAACGATTATAGATTTTATTGGTAATTATAAGAATAACTACCTAATTCCAGTCGCTTTATACGGCGATAAATCTTTTAACAAAGATAATTACCGTCGTCATTTAGCACAGAATCAGTTGTCGGGAGTAACAACCATCAATTTTGAAGAAGTCGCTCAAGAACAAATTTTTGAATCGATTACTGAAACAAAGTTATCTAGTATGGCAAACTTAAAAAGTGAATATCTCGACTTAAAAAACAGATTAGGCAGAACTCCTATGCTATTTGACTACTACCGTTTAAATAGTCTGGATCCCTTAGTATTTTTTGAAGATAGTCGATTTAAACATTACGGAGAAGTCATCCACAAGTTTGAAAAAGGAAAAGCACAATATGCTTCATTAAATGATAACGAAAGTGGCATGCTTCGAATGATTGCTTTTGAGCTTTTAAATGGAAAACGACCTCATGAGTTACTTCTATTGAAGTTGCTGATTCAAAAACAAAAGCCTATAACTAGAAATGACTACTTGAATTATTTAAATAAAAACCAAGCTGAACACTCGAGTAAAATCATCCGTTCGGTTGAACGTGTTTTAACATTAGAGTTCTTTATAGCTCAAGCCCAGAAAAAATATGCCCAACCTTTGATTACTATAGAAGAAAAGAAATATGCGCTGTCCGCCCCACTTCAACAAGCTTTATCCGACCCAGTCTTTTATGAGTTAATTATCGACTCCATTAAAACAGGATTGGCTCGATCTAAAAAATATCCAGCGGGCTATACATTGAGCGGTCTAGAAATTGGTCAAAAGTATTCGAGAAAAGACACTTTACGATTATTGCTTTGGGACAAAGATGAAAGCTCAACTGTCTACGGATACCGTATCAAACACCAAACGTGTCCAATATTCATCAACTACCATAAAAGTGATGAAATAAGTGATACGACAAAATACGAAGATACCTTTATTAACGAAGGTCTTTTACACTGGTATACTCGATCGAATCTGACAAAAAAAGCTACTGAAGTTCAAGATATTATGTCTTCAGATGACTTAGATATTGACTTACACATTCTTGTAAAAAGAGAAGAAAGTGAAGGGACTGATTTTTATTATTTAGGTCAAGCTTCTTACAATGAAGGTTCCGCCGTAGATCATGAAATTGGTGAAGTTGGAAATAAGTCACCAGTGGTCACTATGGATTTAACACTTCAACAACCTATGACTTACCAATTATTCCATTATTTAGTACGCGAAGATTCGGCTTAGCAAAAAAATGCCTAATCGCTTCAATTTTATTGAGGCGAATAGGCATTATTTTTATTTAAAATATTTTTTAAAGTTTTGGCAGCTGGAATATCTACAGGTGCCCAATTTACTTCATCGAGTTCTTCTGATGTTAACCACTTACCATCGCTGTGTTCCAAAAGTGATATTTGGCCAGATATAATTTCGGCAGTATAAACCTTTAGTGAAACAGTGCCAAACTCGTATGTATAAGAAGCTTCATTGACATACTCATTAACTTTTATATCTATCTTTAGTTCTTCTTTGATTTCGCGAATGAGAGCTTCCTCTTCCGTTTCATTTTTCTCGATTTTTCCGCCTGGAAACTCCCACATGCCAGACAATGTCATCTGCTCGCTTCTTTGCATAGCGAGCACTTTATTGTCTTTAATAATAGCTGCTCCAACGACTTCGATTAACTTATTCGTCATTATTTACCTCCAAATTTGTAAAATAGTTTAGTTAGCTATAAGCATCTTAACATATTCGATTCAAAGTTTTAATTCGAGCGAACAATATATTAAATAATACCCTTCATTTATTTACAGTGTTCAATTCTGAAAGTAAATGAAGGGCTTATTCACAATAAGTAAAATTTATTGATAATACTGCGCTTGTGCATTCCACAAGTCATGATATTTTCCAGGAACTCCGACTAAATCCTCGTGCGTCCCTTGTTGAACAACTTCCCCTTCATCTTCTTACTAATTTCCCTTAACTAAATATTCAATTAACACATACCGAATGTCTTCATAAGTAATTTCTTCCGCTAGTGATTCTTTCACTGGCTTCAGCGTTTCGGTTCCTATTTCATGGAAAGCTTCTTTGATCGATCTTTTACGTGATGGCGAAACATCCGCTTCGAATTCTTCTAAAATGCCTTCCTCTGCTGCTTGCGTTAGATGATTAAGAACCGTTGTTTCCGTTACGCCTCTTTCAATCGCAATTTCATAAGGGGTCAGTCCTTGCGTAGCGTACTCTGCACTCTCATGATAACTTGGATTTTTGGATGCATTTGAAAAAGATGAGTCCTCTCGCTCATCCAGATGAGTTGCTGGTCGGTTCTCTCTTTTTCTTTCTGTAAACTCTTGGATCACGGGTAAAAATTGCCCGGCATATTTATCGGCTTTGACCGGTCCGACGCCTTCAACCTCGAGAAATTCTTCCGCATTTTTTGGCCGTTTACTCGCCATATCTTCCAACGACTTATTCGAAAAGATGACATAAGCCGGAACATTTTCAGCTTGTGCAAGTTCATAGCGAACCTCTCGTAACGCTTCATATAACTCTTGGTCCACATGATGCGATACTTGTCGCGTTTTTGAAGAAGGTGATGATTTATATGAACGTTCTTTAATGGATAATGAAGCCTTTCCAAGCAGCAGTTCTTTTGCTTG
>DATGSY010000221.1:0-3833 GCA_035302125.1 Atopostipes sp. | reverse complement strand
ATTAAAAACTTAGGTTTATTGCAGTTCACTTCCGATGCAAGTAATATCCTCTCAGTAAATGGAGGGGACCCAACAATGGAATCCTTCCCGGGTGGAGTAACTAATGTTGTTTCTACTGGAGGAATTTTACCAGAGTTGGTCAATTTCACCAATCCTAGTGTATTGGTGGGAATAGCTGGTTTATTTATTACAATTGTTTTAATCATTAAAAAAGCTCGTGGAGCTATGCTAATAGGTATTATAATAACAACAATTCTCAGTATCCTTTTTGGATTAACCGATCTATCAGCGATTAATTTTGCAGAGAATTCTTTAGTAAATGCTTTTGAAGATCTAGCCGTCACATTCGGGGTGATTTTCACTGCAGAAGGATTGCCTTCTCTATTCAGTGATGCATCTCGTTTACCAGTCGTCATTATGACCATTTTCGCTTTCAGTCTGGCGGACGTTTTTGATACTGTTGGAACATTCATTGGAACTGGTCGTCAAAGTGGAATATTTACCGATGAAGATATGAAAGCTTTAGAAAAAGGTTCTGGATTCAACTCAAAAATGGATAAAGCTTTGTTTGGTGATTCAATTGGAACAATCATTGGCGCCATATTTGGTACATCAAACACGACTACTTTCGTAGAATCTGCTGCAGGAATTGGAGCAGGCGGGCGAACGGGCATGACTTCTGTTGCAACTGCTGCTAGTTTTATACTGGCAATGTTCCTGGCTCCAGTCATAAGTATCGTTCCTCCTGTAGCAACTGCTCCTGCGCTAATTATCGTTGGGATTATGATGCTTTCTTCGTTGAATGACATCAATTGGAAAGACTTTTCAACAGCTGCACCTGCATTCTTTGCTTCAATATTTATGGGATTGGCTTATTCTATCTCTAACGGAATAGCTGCGGGATTTATTGTCTATGGCTTAGTTAGTTTCGCGACTGGCAAAGCGCGTGATGTTCATCCGATATTATGGGTATCTATGGGACTATTCATTTTAAATTATATTGTTATTGCAATTTTATAACGTAAATCATTCTATAATACATTAATCGAATAACTAAAAATGAATAATTAGAATAAAAAATGAGAGGTTGCAATTCAATTGCAGCCCCTCATTTTTAAATTTAAGGATATAAATTCAAGTTTATCTAAGATGATTATTTATTCTGTTTCTGTATAAGTAAATTCACGAACTTCAAGTTCTCCGTCGATGATTTGTTGGCGTGCTTCTTCGATTAACGCCCAATCTTCATCTGCAATTTGTCCACGGGTAAAGTCAATGCCTTCTTCCGCGAAACCGTAATATAGCGTTTCATTACCTGGGAAACCTTCATTCATCGTTTGATTGGTTAAATTACGTACGGCGTTACCTACTTGTTTGATGGTTGATGCCAAAGTAACATTTCCGCCATCATACTCACCTTCGGCTTCTTGATCACGGTCAACACCAATGACCCATAACTGCGTATCTGATCCATCTTCCATACGGTTTCTTGCTTCTTTGAAGACGCCGTTCCCTACTGCACCTGCTGCGTGGAAAATAACATCTGCACCATTAGAATACATCGCTGCTGCAATTTGTTGCCCAGCTCCGGTATCACCAAAACTATTTGCATATTGAACATCGACTTCAATTGAATCATCTACGTGTTCAACCCCATGAGTGAATCCTGTTTGAAATCGATCAATAACTGGACCTTCAACACCACCGATGAAACCAACTCTCCCCGTTTCAGTCGTTAAAGCTGCAGCCATCCCCGCTAAGAATGAATTTTCATGATCACGGAAATTTAAAGAGGCAACATTTGGCAAATCAATCTCCCCATCAACCAAAGCAAAGTATTGGTCTGGATGTTGTTGAGCACTCGTTGTAATCGCATCTTCTAGTAAGAAACCTATACCGCAAATGATATCGTAACCATCCATAACTGCGGTATTCAAGTTGGGTATAAAGTCACTTTCTGAATTGGATGGGTAGTATTGAATCGCATCCTCACTAAAATCATTTTCCTCTGCCCAAGCTTGCATACCTTCCCATGAAGACTGGTTAAATGAACGGTCATCCACTCCACCGATATCTGTAATCATGGCAATTTTATAATCAGCATCTTCTGCTGATTCTGTTGTTTCATTTGTCCCTTCAGAACCATTTCCACAAGCAGCTAGAGTAAGCGCCGTTGTTCCAAAGATTGCTAGTTTTTTCCACATCGACATTTTAAAAGAGCTCCCTTTTTCTACAAATTTTAATCCTGATATATGATACCAACTGATTGGTTAATGTCGAGGAAATCTAGAGAAAAATATCCATAATAATTTTAATGTTCGCTTTATAATTGAACTTGCATAAAAAAGGAATTTAAACTAAATAAATACGAACAAAGAAAAATAGAGAATGCAGTCTTATACCACATTCTCTATCTTTACTCTTCATGAATTGAAAATTATTATACTGTCTATAAATTAATCGATCACCATACGGTTTAAGTAATCCATGTCTTTTACTGATAATTCAAAATCAATGTCTGCATTTTGATCGATATATTCTTCATGGACAGATTTAGGTAATACCACTAAACCTTTTTGATAAGCATAACGTATGGAAACTTGAGCCGTTGTTTTACCATATTTATCGGCTATTTTTTGTATCTCTTCATTATCTAATAACTTACCAGTTCCGATTGGCGAATAAGCTTCAACCACCATGTCATTTTCTTGACAAAATTGAACTAGCTCCTCATCGCGGTGACCAATATGGTATTTTATTTGATTCAACATCGGCTTTACTTTTGCTGTTTCAAATAGATTTTCTAAATCGTCGATCTCAAAGTTTGAAACGCCGATGGCTTTAATTTTACCTTCTTCATATGCTTCTTCTAAGGCACGCCATACTTCTTTATTCTCTTCGTAGTATGAGCCATCTTCTTTTCGCTCTCCCCATGGGCGCGGCGCATGGATAATCATTAAATCTAAGTAAGGTGTATCTAAAGCTGTTAAAGAATCCTCAATATCTTTCTTCGCAGCATCATAAGATTTTGCTCGTGCAGAGACTTTTGTCGTTAAGAAAAAATCTTCTCGAGCCATTCCTGAAGCTTTCATGCCTCGGCCTACACCTTCTTCATTTCGATAAGTTCTTGCTGTGTCGATATGCACATACCCATTTTTCAAAGCATATTCAACCGTTCTTTCTGCTTCATCTGGTGACATCTGCCAAGTTCCTAAACCAATTAACGGAATCTCATTTCCATTGGCTAGTGGCAGCGTTTCTTTTAATATAGACATCTAGTACTTCTCCCCTTTTAATCTATTTTTTATAAATCTAAATACATTAATTAAGTAATAATAAATCCTTTGTTAATAAAAATTATTTTTAGATTAAATGTTGGCCAAACGATTTAACTCGCTTTGAATTTTTTGAGCAATTTCTTTTCGTTCTTCTATAAACGCTTTGTCCCCTTTAAATTGAATCGCTTCACCGCTGAGTACTTTCCGTTTATCTTTATCTGAATATATCGGCACAAAGGTCAAATGCTCGTTCGTTTCTCGATAATAATATTTCTCTAGATTTAAGAATCCTTCGTAAATCTCTGAAGTTTCTGTTGATTTATCTGAATAGTCAATATCTGGAAAGATTAAGATATCTTCACCTTCAGTTAATGCATCCACGCTAATTTTAAAAGTATCTATGATTTTTCTAGATCCTCTATAAACCGGAATTCCTCGAGCTGATTTTACTAACCAGGGAATGATATAAGATGCTGGCCATGCAACCATTTTTGCGAAAAATGTGGGCCAACCATATCTCTTGGTAAAAGTATAGTTCATATAGTGTTCATAACA
>DATGSY010000220.1:0-3808 GCA_035302125.1 Atopostipes sp. | reverse complement strand
AGCAGGGTTTATCGGAAGTAATTTTGTCCATTATCTCTTAGAAAAATACCCGGACTACCATGTCGTGAACGTCGATGCTTTAACCTATGCTGGAAATCTGGATAACTTGACGGAGATTGAAGAACACCCACAATATACGTTCATTAAAGCAGATATTCAAGACCGTGAAATGATAGAGAAAATATTTTCAGAATATTCGATTCAAAGGGTTGTCAACTTTGCGGCAGAATCGCATGTGGATCGCAGCATTAACGATCCCGAAGTCTTTTTGACTACAAATATTATTGGGACCCATGTTTTGTTGGATGTGGCGAAAAATCATTGGAAAATTCAGCCAGAGGATAAATACGATAAAACGTATAAAGAAGGCGTGAAGTTTTTACAAGTCTCTACAGATGAAGTGTATGGCGAATTAGGGAAGACCGGGAAATTTGTAGAAACGATGCCCCTGTTGCCAAACAGTCCTTATTCCGCTTCAAAAGCGAGTGCGGATTTAATTGTGCGTTCTTACAACGAAACCTATGGATTGCCGGTAAACATTACGCGTTGCAGTAACAATTATGGCCCTTATCAATTTCCAGAAAAACTTATTCCATTAATGATTCACAATGCATTAAATGACATTGAATTGCCTGTCTATGGTGATGGCTTACAAGTTCGCGATTGGCTTCATGTATATGATCATTGTGCTGCCCTTGATGTCGTGTTACATAAAGGGAAAGATGATGAAGTATATAATATCGGCGGTAATAATGAAAAAGTAAATCTCGAAATTGTAGAACTCATTTTAGAAGTTCTTGAAAAACCTAAGTCCTTAATTCGATTTGTGAAAGATCGACCAGGACACGACCGACGATACGCTATTGACAACTCTAAAATCACAAAAGATCTCGGATGGTCGCCAAGTTACACGTTTGAGCAGGGGATGGATGAAACAATTCAGTGGTATATTGACCACGCGGAATGGGTAGATAAAGTTATTTCTGGAGAGTACATGAACTACTACAGTGAAATGTATAGTGAACTCTAAAAGAAAAACTTCATATCGTGTTTGTTGATGAGGAAGGTGGCAGATAGCCATGGTAAGACGACTCTTTTATGGAACCTTTGTAGGCATCCTCTTTTTAATTATTGGTGCTATCATTGGATTCCAAATTGGCACTTACATCGGTGGAAATTATTATCCGAGTTATACGCTTTGGACCTGGACAGGATACGAAGCAACAGGATGGATCGGAATTTTCATTGGCGGATTGATTGGCTTCTTTATCGGCTCGGTATTGGGGATGCGATTAGCCAGCAGACGGATGTATAAAGAATAAAGATTGATTTCATTAAGGATACAGCGTAAGTTGTATCCTTTTTGGTTATTAAGTAAAAATATGGGCATGTAAAAGTTCTTTAACCGTATAAATATCTTTAACCTTATTTACACGTATTCTCAGAAAATGTAGGAATCTGTAGTCATATTGTCATCTGTTTTTCATAAACATCCGCTATACTATAAATAAAAGAAATGAATTTAAATTATATTACTCGGAATGGAAAGCAGTGAATGAAATGAGATATGAAAAGTTCGATATACTTCGGGGGTTCGCGATTATAGCGGTCGTACTGATTCATGTGACAGCCCCTTTAGCTACAGATGGAGATGTAGTCGCCATTATTATTAACCAGATTTCTAGGTTTGCGGTACCTGTCTTTTTCATTTTATCCGGCTGGGGACTGACGGTTGCTGAAAGTTATGAAAAAAGTGAAGGGTATTGGGATTTTTTAAAGGCGAGATTTTTAGGCGTCTTTCCTCAATATATTCTGTGGAATTTTATCTATTTAGCTTATTCAGATGTCTGGACAGTAGAAAGTTTGGGAGAATTTATCCAAGCGTTACTTTTAGGAACCATTTATAATCATCTTTATTTTGTACCAGTCATTTTAGCTTTATATGTGGTGTATCCCTTGGTGTTAAAATATGTGAACAAAGTTTGGGTGTCCATCTCTTTACTGATCACAATCATCAGTCAAATATCTGAGATATGGATTCAACATGAATACTTTTATATGAATCGAAATATATTCAATTGGATCTTTTATTTTATTTTTGGCGTTTGGTTGGCCAAAGACTTTAGGAATTATATTGAACGACTTCAAAAATACAAACTGCCCATTTACGTGGGCTTAGTTATTTCAGTCATTCCTGTTCTTTTAACGCCATTTTTAGTCGGGGATACTTTTGACTATAATCTAACGCTCGCTTCCACACGGCCAACGGTGATTTTCTATTCAATAATGGTTGTATTGTTTATGATTGTTGCTCGATTTGAACATGAAAAAATCAACAATATCATGCTGACGCTTAGTAAATATTCTTTTTATATTTACTTGAGTCATTATTTATTTTTAAGTTTAACCAGAAGAGTCTATCTTGATTTAGAATTAGACATTGTCTCCATTCTTTATATTTCTATTTTACTCGTTATCGTTACAATCATTTCGCTTGCAGCAGGAAAGCTTATACGCAGGGGAGAGAAGAAGATAGGACTATAAAAATTGACACAAAAAAAGGCACCACAAGTTCGAGCAGTTGCTTTGAACTTGTGGTGCTTTGAATGTTAAAGCTAAATTCTCAAAATACTTTGAATGTATTTATTGTATTTTGAAAATTATTTTTCGTCATCTTCACGTTTCTTTTTGATGGTTAGTAAACCTAAACCAGCTAAGATTGACGCAAAGCCTAATCCGATAGATGATCCAGCAATACCAGTTAATGGTAATTCATCTGATATTACAACAACATCTTCATCGTCTTCGTCTTCAACATCATCTTCGTCGACATCGTCTTCAACATCGTCGTCTGGTGTGTCACCGTTGTCGTCATTAGAATCTTCTTCATCGACTGGAGGTGTTTCACCATTCTCATCGTCATTATCTTGCTCTTCTTCGTCAACTTCGACTAATCTGAATGCACCGTAGACTGCAGATAAGCTGCCACGATTTTCTTCATTGACTAGAATAGTAAAGACATTGTCTTCGTCCGTAGCTTCAGCTGCTTGAGTAGCAACAGTATCGTTAATTTCAGCCACAGTTCCTTCTGGAGTTGTTAATGTAATTGTGTAAACTCCAACTGGAAGTTCATCTTCAGTTAACCATTGTAGGTACTCGTTAAATGAACCTTCAAAGACGTCTCCATCTGCATTCGTTACAACGATTTCAACTTCATCTGTTCTTAGATTGTCTAAGTCGCGTACTTCAACACCAAGTCGGTGAGTTTCCACTTCTTCAGGAACTTCAACTAATCTAAATGCTCCGTAGATGGAAGAACCGTATCCTAAGTTTTCATCATTTAATACAATTGTGAAGACATTTTCTTCATCCGTCGCTACAGCGTATTGATTTGTTGAGTCGTTGATTTCAGCCACAGTTCCTGCAGGAGTATCTAATGTAATCGTGTACTCACCTTCAGGAAGTTCATCATCTGTCAACCACTGTAGGTATTGGTTATATGATCCTTCGAATACATCACCATCGTCGTTAGTAACGGTAACGTCAACATCGCCTGTACGTCTGTTGTCTAATCCACGGACTTCAACACCTAATTGATAAGTGCTGACTTCTTCAGGAACTTCGACTAATCTGAAGGCAGCGTATACGGCAGATAAGCTTCCACGGTTTTCTTCATTGACCATGACCGTAAAGACATTTGTCTCATCTGTTGCTTCAGCTGCTTGAGTAGCAACAGTATCATTAATTTCTGCAACAGTACCGCTAGGTGTATCTAAAGTAATCGTGTATTCGCCTTCAGGTAATACAT